>NZ_JALGBR010000024.1:0-34130 GCF_022808535.1 Acinetobacter sp. NIPH1876 | reverse complement strand
AATGTGGTCGGTGTGACCAAATTGGTTAAGGTCGTATTTGATTGTTGTGTACTTGCTTCAACCAATATCACATTCGTTGAATGACAAAAGGGACAGCTCAAGCTCATGGCTCGACTCCTTAAATTTTGGGCACAAAAAAGCCCGCTCGAAGGCAGGCTTTATTTTCATATTTTCATGTGATCTCAAAAGAGCTTCATGATTCTCATTAGGATTCTATATATCTGAAATTATTTAGAATAAATTAAAATTTACTTTTCCAATTAGTAAATGATCTCTCCAATTTTTTTCAAATACAACTATTGATATTATTCCAACACTCAAGCAGGTTTAAGCTGATGAGAAAGATTAGGCTGTGCTGAATCGGGTTTAGCAAGTTCTCTATAAATATCTAATTGACGATTAATTTCATTAATTTTTGACTGTAGATCAACTGATATAAAATTACTTGATTCACCAATAGCCACCCAACCAGCTTGAACTTTTTCCATTTCATTACCTTTTTGCAACTTATGTAAGATCCATTGGTTCAGATGATAAGCACGCATATAGGCTTCATGTTGATAGATTAATAAAGTACTAAAAACAATAATACGATCAGCATTATTCAACATATGAGTTTCAAAACTTTGTAGCTGTTTGAATAGCACATTTGTTCGATGGATCAATAAATTTTCATTGAACCACGCTGCGAATTCAATGAGTAATTTCACTACGATATCTCTTTGATTACACAAAGCTTCTCGGTTCATACTATTTGCACCCGTAGAACCAGCAACACCTCCCATATATGCACCAATACCACCCACAACAATGACTCCGACACCACCTGTAGCAAGACCTGCTAATGTGCCGAGCAGCATTGATCCTGCCATTGCACCTCCAGCAATGGCAGCAGTTTCTTTGCCAACATTTTTTAAGTATTGCTCGCCATCCACTTTACCAGAATTAAAATCACCATAATTACGATACGCTGCTAAACCAATCGTTAATAGTGGGATTGGTAGCATATCCCCTACACCAGCAAAATCTGCAATCCCCTCTAGTCCTGCCCCTGTGGTTTCCTGAACAGCTTCATAACTTAAAGCTGTATCCACTAAAACCATTGGATGATTACCTAGCTGCTCTGCAAGTTCACTGTTCACAATTACTGGAATATCAGGATACTTATCAAAATGACTTAATACATAATCAGCATCCATTGAGCACTTAACTTGCATAGGTGTACCATCAACAATCAAATCATAACCTGCTTGATTTGCACTGTCGGGGAATTCAACGGTATGCCCTTGTTGTTGTAGATTCAGTGCAACCTGTTGTTCAGCAACATAACCAGTTAAACGTGTCACTGCTCCTGCACTATCTAGTGTGTTCGCTGAAATGTCTTGTAAAGTATTAAAGTTCTCAGGATTTCCTTTTGATGCAAAGCTCAATGCATCTAATACAGATGGATCAATATGTGCATAGTCCCAAATTAAGCCTAAAGAATATGTGGATGTCATTAAGCCCACCCCCATCTTTAGTTCTTGATCTGATAATATTTTTTCGAGCTCTTTTTGTGCTTTTTGATTTTGATTAAGGCACTCAACAATTTTTTGATTTTTCAAAAGTTTTGGTGCACTCGCAATAATTCCCTCACTATATGGAATCTGCGAATCACGCCCTCCAAAAAATGTACCAACTCCCTTACTAAAACTATTTAGCCCACGTCCCATGTCAGCTAAGAAATTCGTATCTTCAGGACGAGTTGCAATAACGTCTTCTGGTAAAAGGGCTGTTATAGCACGATTGAGTAGATTCCCTTGTAATGCTCTATCTTTCGCATCGTCTATAGAGCAAAGTAAATATACAGCATATTGCAAATCACCAAACTCTCCTTTTTCCTGATTATAGATAACATTCTTCCGCATTATTAAGCATTCAAGATAATCAAAATATAATGTTTCTTGATAAGGACAATGCTCAAAATAGTACTCAAACTTTTCTATAGCGCTAGTATAGATTTCACTGCGTTTGTACACTATCGCCTGTGCTTTAATGACAGCATTGCTAGGCTCACGCTCAAATAAAATTTTTAAGATCTCTCGACTAATCTGTAAATGTTCACTTTTTTCAATCTTCGATAAATACCGACTGACTAATTCAGAAATATTCATCGACGCTTGATGCTTGAGTTTGAATAAAATACATTGCTCTAACCAAGCATAATTTTTTGCATGCCCTTGATAGTGAGGGATAAATACTGTTTCAATCAATTCAACCAATTCTAAAGAAACGCCAATTTCCTCAAAAGAATTGATAGAGAATTCCCATTTTTGTGGAATAGTCACACTAAATAAACGAGAGAAAAACCCCGAATTAAGATCAGCTTTTTCTTGAGTAACTAACATCAACATATCTTCTGGAGTAAGTGTATGTTTTTGAGTTTTAATTCTATCTAGTCGTACTTTAAGTAATTTAAAATTCATATATACCCCTAATTTTTTGAATTTTCAGATAATTTACTATTTTAGACATCAGAATTATATTACTTAAAATTGAAAAAGTACTAGTGTATTAAAAATAATAAAACTATTGATTTATTTATATATTTTCATAACCTCGATTGACTAAACTCACCCTTAATTTTATCATTCAACTGCTGACCTACATCGTCAGTCGGTTTTGACAGACCGCTTACCCAAAGCACACTAAAAAGTTTATCTTTTTGGTGGGCGACCCTGCGTGCCCCCTCTGCGGCGGAACGGGAGGGGGACACCTTCGGGTGTGCTGATCTTTTTGGGTATCAGTCTGTCAACCCTCTTTCGTTTCGCCACCATTATTTGACAGTAATGCGGTGAAGCTTCTTTTATACCCAAAGGAGTCATACCCATGACTAAGTTTTTCCTATCTATATTGTTCTCCCTGAAACGATTTTATATTCCTCTGTTGCATTAACAGCATTCATAAATTTTTGCTTATTTGACTGATCTAAACGCTATCTAGCCTTGGAATGCTTTGTCGCATCTACACTTTAGTCAATTCAGCAAAATTTATTACACATCAAATAACACAATAAAAATTAGGGGAAATGATGAAAACGCTTACTTCGCTTGTACTCATCTCACTTGTCATGATGACAGCAGGCTGTGCCAGTAAAACAGAACGTCAGTTTATCAGTGGTTGTAAAACAGGTGGCATTGATGGCAATACCTGTTCATGTATTTACGACAAACTTGAAAATAAATATGGAGAAGATGGACTTAAAGAAAATCTCTACACCTTGCAGCAAACTGAATCCTTCCAAAGAGATATGGTCAATATTTCCTATCAGTGCATGAAGGAATAACCATGAGAACACTTGCTGGCATCATCTGCATCATTGCAGTGATTTGCTTTTTAGGTTTGCCATTTATTGGCTTCATGATCGTGATGGGACTATTTATCGCATTAGCAAAATTTGCAACTGGGGGAAAGTAAATGAATTCAAATATTAAATCATGGATGATCAGTGGCTACTTAGTGATTGGTTTTTTCTTTGCCATCTATCAACACTTTTGGGGGCAATACAACTATAAGCCATTTACCTATAATTTAGGGCAAGGTTTGGTTTGGCCTGCGGTAATGTTTCCAACAGTGGGAAAAATCGTTGGTGGAATTTTAATTCTATGTTTGGTCGGATTTCTGACCATGCGCTCTAAGTAAGTGAGAGTCAAGCCATGAAAAAATTACTGTCCACTGTAGCACTGTCAACTTTACTGATTGCATGTAGTCAGAACAATCAGCCAGCTCAGAAAAGTACGAAAGATCAAACATCCAGTTCACCCGTCCAGACAGAGCAATCCAAATATGCTCCATATAGCAAGGATGAAGTCGAAGCCAAAGTACAAGCCTTAACTCAGATTATAGAAAATGATACCGAGTATCTGCCTGCGGCAGTTAAAGAAGCGCAGTCATTTCTTGAGAGTTGGGATAAACATCCTGAAGCACTCAAATCCATGATGGAGTCTGATCTTGATCCAAACAGTCCTGATTACAGCAATCATATTCCTATGGAAACGGAACAACCTGCATTATCTGTTCGAGCTCAAATTACCAGTCGGGAATCTCAATCTGCCTTCAATGTACAAGGAGCGATCGAATATATTTTAGAAATTCAGTCAACCAACGATCAACCTTTTGTCTTACAAGGTATGAGTATTAATCGTGGTCGTTGTGGTTATTACACCGCAGATTTCCATAGCAAGATGCCTGTACAAATGAGTTATAGCTCAACGGTATCGTACTTGTTGAAGTGTCGTGGTGATCAAGTCCTTGAAGCTGAATTGACAACCGATCAAGGCAATGTGAGTTTGTCTTTTTAATGTCAGGCTATAAAATAGAGAGAACACGGTTAATGTTGGTGTTCTCTCTTCTGAATAATATTACTTACGTTCACAAAAATTATAATCTACTGATTTTTCTGAAATTTTAAGAAAATCCACTACATGAGATTTATCTTGAACGGAATTTTCTTGTTTTAATATTTGGGGTAATTGATGTAACTTTTTTCTTCTCTCAAGATTCTTTCTAATTGACTCATGCTTTAGAGATAAACGTATCTCACTGTTGGTTAATTTTATTTCTACACCTTCCAGCCCCTCTTTGTAGGACGGATGCTCAAACTTATAACCACTATCTGCTATTTTATTAAGCTCAGTAGTCAAAGCCGTATATAAAAATTTGTTAAAACCATTTGGTTCAGATAGCCCATTTTTACAATATTCATCTTTTTTAAACATACAAAAATATTCGAGTATTAATGTCTCATATGCAACTAATGTAGACTTTTCTTTCAGATGTGCATTTTTTTTAGAAGTTAATTTTTTTGATAAAAATTCAAGAATTTCTTCCAGTTCTTCAATATTTTTCCAAATTTTTGATGTTAGGTTTTTATTCAATAGTAAGTACAGAGCATAATAATTTGAAAAAAATATTTCATGGAATGAAGAGTCCTTACCTATAGGAATTTGAAAATGTAAAAGTCCTTCCTGCATTTCCACAATTTTATTTTCACTATCTCGCCCAACCAAGTTACTCCAAGATAGATGGTTTAATGGTTGCAGTAATACTGAACTAGCACCACGTTTCAATGTATCTATTGGAGTGAGAAAATTAACTAAAGCATAGTAACCTTCGAAATTTTCCTCCCTATAAGATAGAGTCTGCAATCCCATAAAAAACTCTAAATACATAGGAATTATATATTTATCTAAATCTAACTGAGTGCGATAGCTCAAAGCAGCTAAATCATAGCAACTAGCTAATTGCTGTACTTCTAAATATATAGCATTAAAATCAGCGTTTTTTCGAATTAAAGAAAATACTTCAAAATAAGCTGAATGAAACTCTCTAGTCGAATTGAGATTAAACCAATTATGGATCGGATTCTTAAAATCTTGTCCATATTGAGCATTCCCCCAAAAACAGGCTATCACCTCGCAATTAAAATAATCTTGAGAATTCAGATTTAGGATTTGTTCTACCTTACCCATAGATGGATGTCGGTTTTCCTCAATAGTAGCCCATGATTTTTTTAGAAATAAATTCAGAACGTATTTATTTAACTCTTTCAATGAATTTAATAATTCAGGCTGAGATTTAAGTAGAGAAAAATGATCAAATTCTTGTTCAATAAAGCTTTGAGTGCGTATTAGACATGCTGTCTTAAGCAGTTCTTTTTGCTTCTGATTCATTTTTCCCCATTCGGAATTAGATCCGCTGTTTTTTGTCCGAAGACTTGCTGTTAATTTTGACTTATTCAATCACGGAGTCAAATCTCATGCAATCAGATATATATCCAAGACCAACCATCCTTCGATTCAAAGAAGTAATTGGCTTTACGGGTGTAAGTCGCTCAGTCATATATGAAAAATTAAATAAGAAATCGAAAAGTTACGATCCATCTTTCCCAAAACCTATCAAGCTCAGTTCAAATGCTGTTGGGTGGTTTGAGCATGAATTAGTTCAGTGGCTTGAGCTTAAAGCTAAGCAACGTTTTACCTGCTAACTTTCCAAATCGACTTTCAACTGCGAAAGTCGATATTTCTGAAAAATAGATGAAATGGATTGTCGGAATTATGGTTCTCATATTTTTCAATAATTTAGGATTTTATATTTAATTAATAAGTACTAATAATCAATATATTTTATTGATAAATAATACTTTTAATTAGATTTATTATTCATTCAACAACTCTTCTAAAACCTACATCAAATATATCACGATTCATACCAAGGCTATCCATGCCTAGGTAGGGATTCACTTACTTAAAATTTACCTAAAAGAGCATTATATGAACACAGATCTAAATAATTATCCTGATGATAATTATGAAAAATATTCCATACATGAGGTGGATGATAAAAGCATTGTAATAATTGATGATCCAGAAGCATTACAGAAGGATAGAATCATTCAACTCATAAAAAAAACGCACAAAGAGGGAAAGTTTTTAATCTACGTCCTTCATCCCGATAAAAAGCAATCTTACAAAATTAATCACAGGCCTTTACATGATGCATTAAAAAACATTGATCCACGATTTATATATGATGTCACTTACACGAGTGCTGAGACTGACCTATTTCGTAAGATATACGTAGAGTGCTTCCCTGCACATATTGTAAATGATACATCTACAAACTTTTGGCAACTTGCTCACAATGAGCAAATAGCGATCAGCCCAACTCATTACAAGCCTAAAGCTCAAATTTTAAATGAGTTCTACCAACGTCTCTTCAAGGCATTATCGAATGATATAGACTATAAAAAAGCAGTAGAACTACGCAAAGAAAAAAGCTTAAATCAGAACAAGAAGGCTAAAAAGCTTATCCAAAAATTAATTATTAAATTCAGTAAATTACTGGTAATTCGAATTGATTTCTCCATTAATCGAAAATTTAAAATCACACTTGAACTACTGAAAGCATACTTGAGCATTTTCTTAAAAAAACTCCATACGCCAAATGACAAAGTACCACCAATTGTCGGTTTTATCTGGAAATTAGAATATGGAATAAAAAAAGGCTACCACTATCATTTTATTTTTTTTATGGATGGCAATATCTATTGGAATCATTCTTTCTATGCAGACCAACTCTGTAAATTATGGATGAGCATCACTCAGAACAAAGGATATTACTATAACTGCAATAACAAAATGAAATCCTACAAAAAACTTGCGCTTGGGATACTTGTGCATGATGACCATGAAAAAATTGACACATTGCATTCGGTCGTAGATTACTTCACCAAAGCCGATCAGTTCATTATCGAAAAAACACTTAAGAACCATCGTACTTTTGGCTATAGCACTCGCAAGCTTGAAAAAAGCAAAGCTGGAAGGCCTCGTCAGATCAATGCAGGATCAAATTTAGGCTAATTCAGACCATCTAAATAATGCTCTCAGCCATAGAGAGCACCAATACCCATATTTAAAAAAAGTGAGACCATAATGAACATGTTAATGCAACCTACCAATACGACAGAAAGCACCAATCTACCTTATTTTTGTATGGGTGAGTTTAACCTATTCAATATGCAAAGCGTTTCGGAAATCGCTACGAATCCGAGTTATTTGCCTTTCAAAGAAAAATTTAAAAAAATCAGTCGAATCTCTACTCAATACTATGTCAGTAATACTCCGCATACAGATCATGTATTTGAACTACTACTGAGCTTTCAACCAATTAATGTTCAATTACGAGAACACTCACTATTCAAAATCAGTCAAAGTGTAAAGGCTGTGCATCAGGCATATGTAAATTTGGGTTACAATTCAGATGGACCTATTAATCCAATGCTGCTACACAATGAATACTATGTTGAGCAGATAAAACCTGTTGTAGATGCATTCATATATGAATTGAAAAAGCATTCAACCAGTAAAAATGCAATCGCTGATCGTGATAAGCGTATTGCATTAATCAAAGAAATACGTAAAGAAAATGTACCTGTGATGAAAAAGTTATTCAAAACTCATCAACAATTTAATCTAAATCATTTTACTTATGTGTTCCACATGAATGAGCATGAACTGTTTAAAGCAAATAAATCTGTGGAAAATGCTTTGACCCAAAAAATGCGCAGCATCATCAATCATTTTCATGAAAAACATCAATCAGAAATTTTAGCATTATTTTTTTGTATACAACGTGATTTATCTGATAACTATGTCTTAAATGTGTATTGTGCGACAGAGCGAGAATGCCAGCCTCTATCAATGAAAGATTGCATCAGCTTTCGTGATAATGGCACTCTTAATTTTGCACCACTTACGAAGATCACCATGAGTATTTTTGAATTTCAAAGTTCAATGAATATTCAAGGTGTAGACGGTATAAATGAAAAGATATGGAAAGTCATTTTTGGGCAACAAGTTGAAAAATACAAATATACTTATTATGAATCTGAATTCGTATCACCAAAATTCATATACATAGAGTGTGATAGCAAAAATTAACGAGGAAGGGCTTTTACCCTTCTTTTACTTTCCTAGATTCCTAAAACTGTTTGATATGGCTTGAATCCTTCCAATACAACAGCAGCAACTAAGCTATTAAATGGCTCACTATTGCCATACGCCATCCATTGATCCAGAGCCTCATAGTAGGCTAAGCGATTTTCTACAGTAATCACACTCGGTGGATAACCTGCTTTCATCAATTCAAGATTCATCAACAATCGAGATGTACGTCCATTCCCATCCACAAAAGGATGGACACCCACAAAATCAGCATGAACTTTGGCTGCTCGCTCAATTGGATGCAATGTATGAGCTTCCATGTTATACCAATCTATAAATTGAGCCATCTTGTCATTGAGCAATGTGTGATCTGGAGGATTGGTGGTAGCACCTGAGATTAAGACATTTTGCTGACGATATCGTCCTGCATTCTCATCATCAATATTTTTTAAAATCAATTGATGAATATTACGAATTTGCCACTCTGAAAACGGTTCTTGTTTTTTTATAATATCTTCGACATATAAAATTGCATCACGATGGTTGATCGCTTCAAAATGCTCCCTTAACGCTTTCCCACCTACGGTAATTCCTTCTAGAACTACTTTGGTCTCTAATAAAGTTAAAGTGTTACCTTCGATGGCGTTCGAATGATAAGTCCAGCGTAAGATCAAGTCTTCATGTAGATTTTTAACAATTGCAGGTGAAAGAGGTCGATGCTGATCTAATTTAGCTTTTAAATCATCAATGATCTCAAACATGGTTTATCTCTACAGATGCAATCAAATGATCATACATGAAAAAGTCATAGCAATGAAATCTGATAGCTACAGCATCACATTGATGTATAATAAGAATGGTTCTTCAAATGCTAATCTAAATTTTTTATAGGCTGGGGGACGATTGGGGGATCAAATAAAATTAATTATTTTTTATTTAAATATTATCAATTGCTTAACCTTTAAATATGATTCCCTCTCTCCCGCCAAGTTTATTTTCTATGATATCTCATAGAGTCCGAAAAAGCTTAAATCTAAACGGTTTAGGCTTTTTTTATTGCCTTATGTTTTTCCAATTAACCCTATTGAATTCTGAGTTCGTAGAGGTATAACTCGGAAGTATTAATAAATTATTCCCATATTTATACCCCAAAACATCTGCGGGAAGCGTTGCAATGCTTACCGATACTCAGGTCAGAAAGATCAAGCCCGCTGAAAAGAAAACCTAATATCCTGATGAAAAAGGCATGTATCTGGAAGTTACACTTTCTGGTGAACGCTTCTGGCAGTTAAAATATCGGTTTAATGGTCGTGAAAGTGCTTTAACTATTGGCAGCTATCCAGAGATTTCACTTGCCCAAGCAAGAAGAACTTGTGATGAAGCACGCTTAAACTTAAAAAATGGCATTAATCCCAATGAAGCGAAGAAACAAAAAAAACTGCAAGTCGATGAAAGTACCCTTTTCAGAGCACTTGCAATGGAATGGATGCAAGACCGTAAAGCCGTTATAAAAGAAGCAACTTACTTACGTGATTTATCCGTATTTGAAAAAGACCTTTTCCCGGCCCTAGGTAATATGCCAATTGATCAAATTAAGGGGAAAGACGTATTAGCTTGCGCCAAAAAAATTGAAGAGCGTGGTGCACTGGAAATGGCAAAACGTTCAATACCTTTAACTGGTCGTATTTTTCGTTTTGCGATTCGTAAAGGCATTATTGAGAATGATCCTACTCCACACTTAGGCGAGGCTCTCAAACCTCGTAAAGTAAAAAATATGGCTCGTCTAGACATTTCCGAATTTCCTGCTTTTCTTGAACGTATGGATCGCTATCATGGCAATCTCGTGATTAGATCAGCATTACAGCTGATGACGCTCACTTTTGTCAGAACAGCAGAGCTTAGAATGATGGAATAGAATGAGATTGATTATGAGAATCATTTATAGTGTATTCCAGCACACAAAATGAAAATGGCTATGCCTCATATTGTACCTTTATCAAAACAAGCCTTAGAGATACTAGAAAGGATTCAACCGATTACAGGCATAAAACAGTACGTTTTCTATAATTACAGTACCGCAAAGCCAATTAGCAGCAATGCTCTTTTATGTGCAATTCGAACGATGGGATATAACGGTAAAATGACTGGTCATGGCTTCCGTGGGCTTGCATCTACAACCTTACATGAGCAAGGCTATATGCACGATGCCATTGAAATCCAGCTTGCACATAGGGTTGGAAATGCTGTATCTCAAGCTTACAACCATGCACAACACTTAGAATATCGAATAAAAATGATGCAAGAGTGGTCTGATTTTATTGATAGCTTAATAGCTTAAGACAATAAATTACTATTCATACACAAAATTAGATTTTTTAAAATCAACCCGAAACTATTAAAAAATTTAATAAAACTTGAGAATCAATCTTCTTCATAGTAAATCTTATAAAACTTACCTTTCCCATCAAAACCTTTCTCCATTAAATTAAGTTTATCCTTAACATGTATTTCAAAATTATTATCTAATTTAATTATTTTTTTAATCATTTTTTTATGTTTTTTTATAGCACTTTTAGAAATTTCAAATTTATCAAAATTTAAATCTGGACTTTTAATGTATTTTTCACTTAAACAGTTTTTTATATCTAGATCATCCATATGTTTGTTAAAAACATTTATATTAAAATCTTTGTGATCTTCAAAATATTTAACAACCTTAGATAAATTTTCGATTTTTCTCACCTTATCATCCGTATAAATTTCATTAATAGTCTCTTGCACAGTAGCTAAACAAGATTTTGTGATAGAATAAGAATTGTTAATTTCGCATACGTGCAAAAAATCATCAATCCAATATTTTGTATTATTACTAACAAGATCATTCACCAAATAAACCACAAAACCATTTTCACTTTCCAAGTTTAAAATTAAACACCCCTTTTCTAGTTTACTCAGACTGATCCCACTAATGGATTCAAGAAAGATTCCCTCATCATTATTTTTAATATTAAGAATATTTTCCTTATTCTCTGATTTAAAAATTACTAAACATTTAACCATTTTTTCTTTATATTTGCAGCTTTCTATGTAGGAGAAACACAACTCACCAGCCTTTACGGAAGCATGAGTACTTTTTTCATAGAGGAACCTAGAAATATTTTTAGTCTGATTATCAAAATTTCCTTCACTCTCAAATATTTTTTTTACAAAACCATAAACTGGATTCAACTCTAAGTCAGTTTCAAAGAAAAACTTAAAACTCTCCTCAGAAGTAAAACTTTTACTTATTAAATTTATCAAATGAGAGTCAATACTTGAAATATCCTTTTGATTTTTAGAAAAAATCAACCCATCTCCTTTACTCTTATTACCAACATGGTGTACAACAAACTTATTTAATTGATTTATCTCAAATTTAAACATATTATTTCTCAAAGATTTCTTTTGGAATTAAAGCCTTACCATTAACAAACTCTCTAACCACATGGAAATTTAAAAAATTATTTGATTCCCAATAACTTTTAGGAGCATGCTCAATAAGAATAATTTGAAAATCATATTTTTTCAAAACCTCATCCATAAAAGTATTTAACAATTTAAAAGCATCTATTAATTTATTCTTATCATCATTACTTTCACGACCACCATAGTAATAAGGAATACTAGGTTGATCAATAAATAAAAAATTGAGTACGAAGCGATCTTCCCTAGATAAAATATGTTTATGTAAACCTAAGAAAAAACATAAATGTAAAAACATATAATTTGACTTACTACCAACATTATCAATAGGAAAATTAAATTGATCATCATCAGGTGAAAGCAATAGTTGCATCTGACTAATATCAAAATTAGTTTTATAACTCTTATAATTAACCATAGATTCTATAATATTGAAACAATCCTGAATTGAACTATTTAAACCATTTATTGCATTATATCTATCGTAACTAATTTTAAACAAATTATCCAGATCATCTCTATAACTCAATAATTTAGCTTTACTATCAAAATCAATACTTCTTTTCCTATTATTTCCATCAGATTTTATTAAGTCATCATACTTATTCATAATTTCAACAAAATCAAAAGCTTTGTTGTTCAATTTCTCTATTCTATTCTGAATACTGTAAATTTCTTTTTCCCTATCCATTATTTCCTTATATTCTTTTTTCAACAACTCAGAGTTACTACTATCAAAATTATAATCAACATTCATCTCATTACTCTTCTCTTTAATTCTATTAAGAGAACGTTCAAGAGAATTTATTAACTCATTCACAACATAAGTTTTAAGTATTTGCTCATTAAATATAGATCTTAGGTATGTAATTGGTTCCAGACTATCAGAATTTTTATTTAAATTTTCCTGATAAATCTTATACTCATTCCTGTACTTCCGTATAATATTTAGTTCAATATTAATTTCTGCTTTCCTCTCTTCTAAAGCAATAAGCTCTAGAGAATAATCATCACTCTCAAAAATATTTTTAAATTCTTTTATCAAATTATCAATTGCACTAACCTTACTTTCATCATCTAAACCTTTTGGCAAAAATTCCTCATAGACACACTTATAATAAAGTAGATTTAATTTATCATTATAACGTTTAACTGAGTTATTATAGTTTTTCTCAGTTTTTTCAAAGTCAATTATTTTTTGATTAATAATTTTAAGCTTTTCTTCTGCTTTAACTCCTTCTAGACTATTTACACCTATAGCAAGTTGAAATAAATCTTCCAATCTTGTATCGAAATTTTCATTTCCAAAAAAATCTGTATCAAAATATCTATCTTTCCCTCCAATAATTGATTCTGTTAAAGCATTAAACAATAAAAAATCTCTGTATGATATTTCAAACCCTTTCTCTAGATAAGTTGTATCTAATGGGTAAGAAAAAGAATTTTTAATCTTTAATTCTTCATCAAACTTTTGCTTTAATTCTTCAACCGTTATATTTCTTGAGAATTTTTCATAAAATCCTATATCACTAAAAAAAATCTCTCCCGAAACCCCACCTCTTGGGCTCTTCCTAGCAATATACCAATCTTTATTATTGATTTCTAAAGAAATTGCAAACCAGCTAACTTTTTTCTGAATGTCGTGAGGTATATTACTCCGAGATGCCATTAGACAATAATCTATTATACTAAAAATACTTGTTTTACCTGTACCAGAGTCACCTGTAATTACATTAATTTTATTAGGTATAAATATATACTCTTCATAGCGAATACTATCAAAATACAGACGTACAGATTTGATTGTAAAATTCATAATTGGACACCTAATGCTTTATATAAGTATTCTGTTGGATATGGTTGAGTAGCTTCCAGAAATATAGGAATAATTTTTTCTATGTTCTTCAACCGTTCACTGAGTTCTGAGTCTCTAAAGTTATCATTTATTAAACTAATATTACCTTCAACATCAATTTTAACAACCTTAATATTAAACAATATCCCTAAAGAGTTAATAGTGATAGGGAGTAATGATAAAAATCTAGCATTAAAGTTATAAACCATACTTTCTTTACTTAGAAATTTAATTAAGTTGAAATTATTATCCCTACTTATAAAACTAACTGTTTTATCATCCAGCAACAAAGGTAAAATCAAAAATACTCTAGCATAGTCCATATTACTAGATTGCCTTAAAACAGACATAAGAACACAACAGCCAATTGCCTCATTATTGTAAACATAATAATTATTTTTCATTACTTATACCGCTCTTTCCAATTATAATGCCAACCTATTTCCATCCTATCAGACAAATTATAAAAATAACCATTACTTAGCCTTTCATTAAGCTCTTCATAACCTCCTATTCTAATACTTCGCTCTACTACTAAATCATGAATTTCACCTGCTAATTTCTTTATTTCTTTATCCAAAATCTCTAAATTACTACCACCTCTTATTTTAAATACTATATCTCTATATAAACGATTAAATTGCTTCTCCCAAAAATATTTACTTTCATTATTTAATGACTCAACATCTAAAGGCAAAATTACATTTTTTCTTTTCCAATATTCAAATCTATTTATGAAATCAAGCATAATCCCAGTATATCGCTTTATTTCTATATCATCATCAATATAAACCACACCAATATCTATTAGTTGTTCAATAAATTTTTGCTTTTCCATTTTCTCTGGATACTTAAGTTCCATTTCCCTTTCAGGCGGGTCAGGTAATTTACCTTTTCCCATTCCCTCATGAAAACAATACCCATATTTTTCAACAAAATCCTCATAGGATATTGTAAATTTTTTTCTGCTTGCTATATCCAAATATAATTGATCCAATATTAAAGTAGTAAGATTTTTATAAATTGCCAAATAATGTGGATTATTAAAAGACTCTTGTTTTACTCTTAACCTTAAGCTTTCAACGATATCATTTATATTTTTAACTCTTATTTTTTTAATAAATCCTTCCAAAATATCTTCATCCAGCCCTAATAAACTATTTATACAATCTATCACCCCTCCATTTTGAGTACTTTTTTTCGCCAAACTTTCCACTTGATTAATTATATTTTTTATGGATGGTTCAACTGTAAATAAAAATGGGAAACTATCTGCTGAAATATTTTTATTAGTTATTAATAAAAAATTATATTTCTCTAAAAAATTTTTTTCATTTCCAGAAGACTTTAATAACTTAATCCAATTAGAAACGGTTTTCCATAAATCAACATCTAGATCTGTTAAATTAATTTTTTCTCCAGCAGCATTTACTTGTACAGTATGTTTAAGTTGTGACAATACACATGTACCATTTCTCATTTCAACATGCACATCTTCTTGTACTTCAAATCCCACTTCCTCTCCAATCCTAAGATCGAGTACACAATGTAAAAAATAATAGAATTGAAAAATTCCACCAATTATTTGTTCCCCTGCACTGAATTTTTTCATTAATTCTTCTAATGCTGTTAAATCAATTTCCTCCATAACACCTCCTTTCTTTATAATTTAATTTATAAAATAAATTCTTAATAAAATTTTAACTAACGTTGATTTTATTATATACAAATTTTTACAAAAGAAAAATTAATAAAATTATAATTAATTTACTATTTAGTTTTAATTAAATATAAATTAATTTTTTCTTTCTTCATTCCAGAGTAAATACCCATTTTTTCTCTCTGCCTGTTTATAGGCCTATCTGAAACATTATTCGATCTTTCAATATTCGTCAGAAACCCAATCTATGATAGCTCATCTGAAATAACGTTATCAAAGTTTTAATTTCGCTCTTGCCACTGCAACAGAAACTCTTCGATGCCAAGAAATCACTTTTAGTTAAAGTACACTTTTCATCTGCGAGCATAAAATTACGACCTGTATCTGCTGGGTACATGGCCCAAGGTATGAAATGGTCCACAGCCCATTTACTTTGCTTAATTGGCTTTTGACAGTAAAAACACTTACATTCCTGTTGATCAACTAGGAACTCTCCTACCTGACGAAGCTATTACAGCTTGGTTCAAACATAAATGTTACTAAATCGGGTAAACCATCCAGAACCTATAAATTACCTTTATTTAACCTGATAAAATCAAATCATTTTTTCTGGCATAGTCCTTCAATAATTTCACTGAATTGACCTAAGCAATACATGATATTTGGCAAAAATATGAGTTGCTTTCGATAATCTTCTAAATGATATAAAAACTCAACATTTCGACCTTTCATATTTTGCAAGTAAGTTACAGGCATTCTCTTAACGATGTCAGCCACTTTCTTTTTCAATTGCAGCCAGTACACCTGATCTCATCTGGCTAAGGCAAGGGATTTATAACTTTGTTGGGCAGTATGAATAAGTTGATAACTCCTCCTTGCTTGCCATTATTCTGTTGTAATAAAAATGGTTCATTTTCATTAAAATGGAAGATTCTGTTTCCAATATAAATCTATAAATTTTTCTGCAATATCCAGATAGTCTAAAGTTAAGTTTTCTCCAGTATCACTCCCCTGCCTGTACAATCTCCAAGCGAGAGAGGCTCATCAATAAAGCAAATTTATAAGTCGAAGAAAAACTTCCTGAATGTAAAATTTTGCTGGATCTGTTTAAGAGACTTGAGTTGCTGCTTTGGTATAGGTACTGACATTACTTATTCAATTTTGTTCTTGAAATACGATATTAAGCCTATTTTCATTATCAAAATAATATTTTTCATAATTAATATTATTTCAATCACTAATATCAATGCTGTATATTTTTTTTAAATCATCAAAAAACTTTTGTCCAATTGCTGACAAAATATAAGCCTGTGTATTGATTTTTTCCAATAAGATATGGCGTTCTACAAGAATATTCTTGATGCTCGATAAAAGATCATCTTCCTTTAGCCCCGTACGAATCAATAATTCTGATGTTTCTTCCATCTTTTGAATATTTTCAATATCTGCCAATGTCAACCCAGCATTCAAATTATTTAGTTTTTGCAAGCTAAAGTTGTTATTATTTAAAAACTTACCAATAAGCATTAATAACACTTGTGCTCTCATAGAAATATCTGTTTTTAAGTCATCGCTCGAATTTTCAGCAATATAAACATAGTCACCAGAAGTGATAAAATTATATCCAGACATTTCATATTGTTTACGGTAATCATCTAGATTATCCATAATTTCAATAAATAATGGATTTGCTATCCATGTATCATTTTCAATGATTTGACGATTTAAAATGCGACCATTCATCAATACATCATAAATTTTTACGCTTAACTGCATATTTAACATATTATTCACCGCGCTTAATTACTGAATATTCAAAATAATAATATTCATCCTCTAGTCGCCCACGTTGTCCTGCCCCATTTAGTTGACCATCACGTAACATCGGCATCATTAATTCCAATCCAAATAGAATATCTTTGAGTGAATAATCTAGAAGTCTTTCCTTTAACATTTCATGTAGATCAAGATAAATATCATTCATAACAAGTGGAAAATGTAATTTTGATACCAATTTCATAATTTCAGTTTTCCTGATTTCATCTAAACGAACTGTCGGAGCTAATGGTGTTTTATTAGCTATTTTCTTAACTGTCATCGGCTCTTGCCTTAGCCGTTCAAGATATAGACTAAACTGAAAATTATTTCCTTCTGGCTTTAATTTTAATTTAGCAGAATATTTTTTCTTATGATCAGATAGACCATCCATTACCGATAAACTCTGAAAAAATGCTGCTTCCGCCCGAAGCCTAGTATTTTTTATACGTCCATGTCGTAATGGCTGCATTTCCTCCATTAACCTAGCAAAGGCATTTTCGATAGCAAGATAATTCGATTTATCCTTACCTAGTTGATCCAAATAACGCCGTATTTTTTCTGAAATTTCTTGTACATCTTTATAGTACGAGGTAATAGCCGTGAGACGATAACTTAAACGATAAGCAAATTCTGATTGTCCTTGTTGTTCAAAATATTCCATGATCTCCGTAATGGCTTCATGGAATGATTTACCACGAAGAATTTGATCTGTCGTTGTGAAGTCTAAAAATGGTTTTACGTTACGATGAAATACATGGTTGACCTGAGCATATAAATCACCAATGGTCATTGTACTCATACCTGCTTCATAACATTTATATTCTCCAGAAAATTCAACAACACGCTCTTGTAAACTTTTAGTATTTTGCTGAACTTTGGAATGAATTTCACTTAATAGGTTTTTAAACGCATTCATTAATTCTTTTTGTTGGTCACTGCCTATATCTGCAACTTGTAATAGATCCACAAATGATACAGTACGTTTACGCATATCCTCAAATTCAGCATTGACCAATTGTTGAGAACGTTTTGTGTCTAAAAATGCTAAAATATCAAGTATTGGTTTAACAAGCACAACTTGTCCTGTGGATGGAAAATCTTGTAAGAAACCATTTTCTACCAATGTTTCTAAGCTTAAGATATGAAGATATGTCTCTTCTGAGCGGACATATCGCTCATAGTATTCAACATACATGGTACTGGGAAATTCTCCACCTGTACCATGCTCATTGATATAGTCAATAAATCTTAAAAAATGCTTTTTATGCTCAATGATTGCCGTCATAATGACATCAGGATTGAGTTTCATGTTCACCCCAATAGTTCATATGATGTGGCATAATATTCCATTGACATTCTGCATCCATATAATTTTTAGCACGATGTTGATTGATATAAATATATCGCCCTACTTCGCTTACTAGATAACCAGTAAACTCTGGAGTTGCACAAAAAATTGAAAATCCATATTCTCCAATTTGTTTAATTGTAGATGCTGCATTTTCTGCATCTAGCGCTGAAATTTCATCCACAATAATTGGCATGCGTACCAATGAATCTGCGACTTTAATTTCATTCAACAATACTGATAAAACAAATGATGTGATTGTCGTGGTTGTACCGCCAGATTGTGATTTTGTCACTTCTACATCGTCAATTTTATAACGATAATTGATTGATTTAATCAGTTGAGCCATTTTTAAACGACCTTTGACTTGATGCTTATTAAAGAACTCCATCAAGGATTTATAAAAATCTTCTTCTGGCAATGTGTCTCCACTCAAGACATGATGTTCCAATGCACGATCTAAAGCATCAAATTCTTCAATCGTTTCTAAATGTAAGCGTATTCCTGAAAGGTTCGAAATTTGATATTGATTGAGTTTCTGGTTAATGGTATTCACAGCCCGATTTAATTGCTTACGAGATTCTTTAATCTCATTGACTTGTGCTCGTATAGCTTCATTATGTCCTCGGACAGCATTACTCAACTGACGTTGCTCAAATGCAAGGTTATCAAACATCATTTGGTAAGCATCAACATAGACTGCAAACTCCTCCAAGCGATAACTTTCAAAATCTGGATTTAAATTTTCGAGCTGAATATCACGCATGAAATTTGTAAATCTTTGATGGAACCTTGAATGATTATTACTTATATTTCCAGCAATCCCCACAAGTCCAGTTGCTTGATTTTTTGCATTATCAACCGTGATAGATTCGACAGGCGTTAATTCTTCCTCAGAAAATCCTTTTTTATCTTGTAATACATAGAAACCTGTTGCTAAACGAGTTTGTTCAAGTATCTCATCACACTTTACTGCTTGATCAGAAAGACTTTCAAAAATACTATTCTCATTTTCAGCATGATTTTTTAAAGTCTCTACTGCTATCCCCTTGATGTTTATCATCTCTTGATATGATTCAACTCTCTCCTGATTTTCCAGAATTTCACTTTCGGCAAGTTCAAAATTCTTTTGATGTGTTGCTAGAGCTTGTAAAAGCTGGATATCTGTATCATTTTTTGAGATAGCATTTTTTAACTTATATTCATTTTGTCTGGAAATTTCTTGATCACCTAAAGAACGAATCAAGTCATGAAGTTTATTGACATCAATGAGATAATCTTGATATGAATTTTCATATTGCTGTAATTCATTTTCCAATTGCTGAACCATTTGTTCAGGTCTATATTCTCTATAGGTAATTTTCGTTTGCGTATTTTTAAACCTAAGTGTCGGCATCTCAATACCAAACAGATGGGTAAAATCATCAATAATTTGACGATCATTATCACTCAAGATATGGCTTACAGTAAGTAATGACGGATTTAAACTGTATAAAACTTGTGTACTGTGATCATTAAGTTGTTTTACCAATAAGCTGTTATCACTTTCTGATTTTAGCCGCTCAATTTCAGCACTTAATTGCTCAATTTTCCTTTTTGCCTCATCACGTAATCGGGTTTTGGTTTGCAATTCTGTTTCACGTTTTGCTGCATCTTGAATGAGTGTTAATTCAGCTTGTTTTTGTCGAGAATCCTCTTTTATGGACTCAATAATCTCATCATGACTCAAGTGACTTGGATAATCTAAAATTATGGTTTTAGCTCGCTGAATCTCAGTATAGTAATTCTTTTTATCACGCTCTCTGGTTTTAATAGTTGCTTCTGCTTCATTTTTCTGGCTCACAAAGCCTGTAATTTCTGCATTTAAAGATTTTAATTTTTCTTTGAGCTCAATAATAGTTTGTCTACGTTGCTCTTTTTCAGGTGTCAAACTTTGCATACGATGTCGTGCATATTGTTGCAACTGATATGACTGGATTGAATATATTCTGGCATCCTGCTGTAAGGTTTTAAAATCATTAAAAAGTTTTTCAAAAATTAGTTTTTTATTTTCTTTAAGCTGAATTTCTCTCCCTTGATCTTGTAATTTTAAGAAGCTTTGATAGGTTTCTTCCAATGATGTATCTAATTTCTCTTCATCACGACCACGCTGCATTTCTATTAAAGATGCAATTGCTATAGGTAAAACATCAGATACTTTACTCGACATTGCAAATGCTAAATTATAAATACGATTAAATGCCGTTACTGAATCCTTGTTATTATCTTTAAGGGGAACAATACAATATTGAGCATCTGCACTTCCCAAACGAGCAAACATAAGCTGGCGTAAACGAGTGGTATCAGTGACGATTTCACCACCATTTGCTTTCGTAAATTTGGTTAAGGCCGCAAGATTTAAATTTTCTGCGAAATCTTCTGTTACTTCATCCCAGAATAAATGCCTTAAAGCCGAATAAGCAACTGGAATAAATGCACGATGATATGAGTAAGCTTGATTTTTATCATTATTTGACGCACGGTATAACACCATCGTAAAAGTATGTGTTGGGTTCTGTACTTCAAGTATGATAAAGGATTGTGCAGTCGGAAAATAAAATCTAAATGATTGCTCACTATCATAAGGACCATCTTTGCCCTCGAAACCGAACTTACTGTAGCAATGTTTAAAATTGTTTTCAGGGAAAAGGAGTAATTTAGTCGCTGCCAAACTAGCTGTTTTTCCATTATTATTTCGACCAAACATTGCTAAATGTTGGTCAAGCAATAGCTCTGAATAAGCATGTTTAGCAGAGTTTATAAACACTAACCGTTTAAGTATGAACTCCATTGGAGCAAGGCTAAGATCACTTATCATTTAAAAAACTCTCTTGTTCAATGGTGCGATTTAATCGGCGAATCATACTGGCATATGCGAACTCAGTACTGATCCGCTGGCATCTTCTTGACTTAAGCTATCCGCTTGCCAACGTTGTACATGGATCGCTGTAGGCTGTAAGCTACGTTGTGCGATAAAGCTGGTGATGCTGTCATACTGCTCTGTTGCATTCGACCTATGGTAGCGTATGCTTCGACGTTCAATGGCTTTAAATTGGGCATTATCATCGACTAAACGTAATTTTTGTGCTTCAATACTTTGGCTATTACTTGATACAATATAACTCGCTTCATCAATGAGCCAATTAATCGATTCTTCGCGCATTAATCGAGTTAAATATGCATAATCGCTTTCGTTTGACTGCATCGAGAATGGACGGATATCATAAGACTTAGTTAGACCACTCGTATCTAATTTTAGACTTGAAGCAAATAGAGCACTTTTAGACTGCCATTCTTTGAAAATTACTTCAATAATTTCAATAACATTCTTATTCATAAACACACGACTATTACGTCGCTTATGCCATAAGCTAGTTGGGTCTTGCATGGTCAAGCGATATAGACTTAAAGCACCGTCAGATTGTCCTTGAGAAGCACCTGTAATAATGCCAGTCGTTCTAAACAATCTGCCTGAATCAGTGACCTGATTAACTGCTATTTGACAACCAATGAATTGTTTAAGTTCTATGAATGGGTTCGTTGATAGGCAGATCAATTCTGCTGACATTCCTTCATTAATGCCATGAAAGCCATCAATACGTTGTAGCATAATCTGTGAATTAAGTTATGCATTTGAAAATTGAGCACTGATGGCACGTTTTTGTGTTCCAAAGCCTAACTTATCCAAAATGCCAAAAATATTATCCAACATTGTTATTTATTGCCTTATTCTTGATCAAAGAAAACTACCAGAATGATTTGTCTGTTTCAATTCTGAATGAGTTTCGTTTTGTTTTAATTCAGTTAGAAGGTTGCGGTAGCTTCTTATTACATGTCGACCAATTTGATATTTTTTTTGTAATTCGACAATTGTCATGGTTTCGAGATCAGATTGATGTTGTTTTACCCAATTTATTTTTTGTTGAGTATGTGAAATATTAAGTATTTTCCTTAATTGGGCTCGACATCCACTTATAAAAAACTTGTTCGTATTAAATTTTTGCGCAATTTTTTCCAATGGAATATCAGTTCGCAATAACTCAATTTGATGATCAAGTATCCACTGCCTCTTGTCATTTAAGTGCTGTTGCCATTGTTCGGATTGAGTCGGTATATTTTTTTCTTGGCATACTAAATCATGGATTATTTTTGAAATATAGTATGAAAAGCCAAATTGCTTTTCAATCTCTTTAATATCAAGCCCAGACACCTTTTCTTTATTTTCCTGAAACCATTGAATATGTTTTCTTTCGCAAGTTGATTCACGTTGTAGCTGTTTACGTACAATACCATGATGGAGTAAACGGTTTGTATACGAAACGATTTGGGACTTTGTAAGACCATATTTTTGAGATAGTACTTCATAACTGTCATAAAGAATTTCATCTTGGTGTTCAAGAATCCATTCAAAATTGTATGTTATGGGATGGGATAAGAAGAATCCAATCGCTTTTCTAAACCGTCGAACAACAGGCTCAGAAAAACCTAGCGTATTCGTGATGTGGACAATACTATGTTGTGTTATATATTCTGCAATTTCATTGGTTAAAATATAATAAAAATTAGCTTGCCCACCATTTTGAGGTGTTTCAGCATATGGCCATCCTTTATAAACTATGATGCCTGCTTGAGTCTTGTATTCTTCGTATACATCCCAATATTCACCATCCCAATCCTTGATAGTTTTAATTTTAAAATATTTATATTTTCCCATTATTTTATTTCACTGCTCGCAATCAAATATAAAACCATATCCACCAAAATTTTTAACGATTTTAATACTAACGGACATTCATTTTAGAAATCAACAATTGACCTAATATGCAAAATAAACCGACCTATTTGGTATAAGTTTTTAAATTAAAATATGAGGTATATTTTAATTGAGTTAGAGGGTGAAAATTAAACACTCACATAAATATCAACAGACAAAAACTTACCTAGAAAAGCAGAATTATTTTATACTCTGGGATACCCGATCCTGCCCCATTTCTGCTAGTCTATTTCTTTTACTTTCCTCGCTTTCACTATGCTCAGTTTATTTGTTTACGGCACTTTAGGACCAAACCGTCCCAATGCTCATATCATGGAAAATATTGGTGGTACGTGGGCAGACGCACATGTATTTGGCACCCTCAAACAACAAGGTTGGGGCGCTGAATTGGGCTTTCCAGGCATTGTGCTGGATCAAAGCGAAAATCAAGTCTCTGGCTTTGTGTTTTTCTCAGACAATCTAGAACAACACTGGCAAGCACTGGATGAATTCGAAGGTGTAGGCTATCAACGCGTGCCTGTTAAAGCGTATTTAAGTACAGGTGAAGTGATTGATTCCTTTGTCTATGCACTCAATAGCTAAGCTGAAATTGGCGAAAATTCGACAAACGAATTAAATTTATCTGATTGCTCATTTTTTCGCTTGTTTTTTTAAACAGATTCTGTAGAATTCTCGCCACGTTGCCGGCATAGCTCAGTTGGTAGAGCAACTGACTTGTAATCAGTAGGTCCACAGTTCGAATCCGTGTGCCGGCACCATTTCTCGCTTTACTCTCGTTTCTTCCCCATCATTTTTTCAAAATGCGAAATATTCGGATTTAATAAATCCCATTCATTTGCATGACTCACAAAACATTCTGCTTGCGGTTGATACAAATTTGGATCATCCAAGGTTCCTGCACGGATTGAAATCATCTCAGGTACGAGTTCGGGTAAGCCAAACATTTGCGAACCACAATTAGGGCAAAAGGCACGGCGGATCGGCTTGCCTGATAAACCCAAAGATTCAAAATATTTCAGCTCACCTTCAATTTTCAATTCAGATTGATGAAAGAAGGCAATCGGCGCATAAGCACTGCCTGTGGCTTTCTGACAATCACGACAATGACAATTAAAACCATAACGTGGCGCAACCTCGGCCTGATAGCTCACTGCCCCACACAGGCATGAACCTTTATATTCATTTGGCATCTTGTTCTCACTTTTTTACTGCACTGATTTGAATATAACGTACTAATCCATCTTGGTAGAGTTTTCGGCACAACTTGGCAGTCATGTTTATTTTGAGTTGGGCCAAATCAAACGCTGATTTTTCATTTTTTTGTGTTTCGATATATTCCGCAAAACCATTCAACACCGGCTCAGAAAAATCCTGAATTTGAATATCAATAAAACCATACTGCGCCAAAGTCTGCGCAAGCTGTTGCTGATCCATCAAATGCTGCCAATTCACATCGGCACTTTTTAATAGATAGCGATACTTTTGTTTTTGTAGATAAGAACACTGTAGCCAATTTTCCGACCACATTAGCGTGTGAAACGCAATTCTTCCTTTTGAATTCAAAACTGGAGTTGTAGATTCAAGAAATGAATTCAAATCACTGTGATAAGCCGCATCTATACACAGCACCACATCAAATGAATTCAAAAGTTGCAGAGTTTTTAAATTCAAAAAAGATCCACAATGAATTTGCACTTGCGGCAATTGTTTTTGAATTCGTTTGACGCAATCAGCTTGTAGCTCAACCGCACTGAGCTGTTGAATTTGATAATGCTGGAGCCAGTGCAACAGACTGGCGCCTTGTCCACAACCCAGATCTAAAACACGATCGGTGGATTCCAGTTGAATCGATTGCGCAATTTGATCGGCCAGACTTTGGCAAGCCTGTGGATAACACTCATGTTGGCCTTGCCAAAAGCCTAAATTACTCCAAGCAAGCCATGCATCATCACCGAGTCGTTTGGCATCAATCGCATATTTATGCCCAATGACTTTTTCAATCAGCGCTTGCTTGAAGGTGGTCATGCTTAATAACCGAGTTCAGGCGCAACTGTGACTTTTGGCTTTAATCCAACAAAAGGTACGGCTGCACCTAAGATTTCAGAAATATGCATCGCTGATGTCACAGCAGATTCTAAAATTGGCAAGCCATCACATGACCATGAACCGCAATAAAACACTTTACGGTTTAAATCCAAATGACGTTGCTGAATTTGTTTATTCAAAGCCACGGTTTCTGAATCAACCACTGCACGGGTGAGTTTGACCTTGGAAATGATTTTCTTCGGATCGATATCAATCACCGGACACCACGTCTGGAACACGGCATTTTTACCCACCAAGCTGGGTTCAATCGCATTAATCCAAACCGTAAATTGCTGACGGGTAAATTTACGATCCATCATATAGCTCAATACTGCCCAATCTTTACGGCGTTGCGGCATCACAATTGGATCGGTATGAATCACCAAATCACCCTGCTCAAAGCGGAATTTTTTCAGTAAGGCAATGTCTTCAGCAAACTGTGGTTGCTTGAGAAAACCTTCAATCACAGGGGTTGGCGTGGCAATCACTACACGATCAAATAACTGGCTCTCACCTTGCGCATTTTCCACCCATACCTTATCGCCCTGCTCTTCAACTTTTTGAACAGGCGAACCACTATGAATTTCAATGCCTTCAATCAAGCGATTGACCAGTGCAGGCGTTCCGCCTTTCATCCGCAATAAGGCTTCACCCTCAGTCAACTGGCGGATAAATTCCAGTAAAGGTTTGGCCGGCCATTCACCAATGGTTTTGGGATGGCAAGTACAAATGGTATACAGCACTGGCATCACCGTGCCATGCCAAAACACTTCCTCAATATGATATTGATTCATGAATTCAGCTAGTGTGATGTCTTGATTATCCGATTTAAAAAATTGGTGTACCGCAGTTTTCAGCTGCAACATGCCTTTGACCAAGCGCCAGCCATATTGCTGAATGCCTTTGCGGTTATTGATAATCGGGAAATTGCCGATACGGCTGCGTGAAGTGGTGAGCCATGTATCTGTTTTATCTTCAAATAACCAACTGCAAGCCATAAAGGTACGGACTGGAAAAGTTTCAATTCCAAGGTAACTGGCCAAACTTAAAGTATTTTTCCAAAGCTTGGGGTTCATCACCCTTAAAGGCGCATCAATGATGCCACCATCAAAATCAATACTATGACTATCCATGCCTCTGCCTGCGAGTGCTTCGAATATAGTCACCTTATGCCCTGCATCATGTAGGATTCTGGCTGAGGCAAGTCCTGCCATTCCACTGCCAATAATTGCAATATCCAAAATTATGTCCCATCAGTTGATGATTTTTCTTGATTATGACCGATAGTTAAGCGAAACGCGGTATTAAAAAATACCAGATTGAAGGCTTCTGCCAGACTTTTGTCGTAATATCGTTGTTGGATTCTTGTTACATTTTATCACAAATTGCATTTCTATCTTAACATGATGAAAAAATTAAACTTATTAAATTTTAGGACACAAAAACATACAGAACATTCTATATTTTTTCATTTTCAGCGCTTTATAGCCTTTGCAAAGCCCAATATTAGTGCTATTTTTATTAAACAATAACGAGAACAAAGTCACATAACAAGCTGAATAATTATAAGTGACATAATATTAAAAAAATCAATAGAGGACCCTTACAGCGAAAGCCTATCACTCTAACGGAGTGATAGGCTTTCTTATATAAACAACTGATTTAAATTACAATTAAGCTTGCATTGAACCAAATTTACCGCTGTTGAAATCACGAACTGCCTCAACGATTTCCGCTTTGCTATTCATGACAAAAGGTCCATAACCTTCAATCGGTTCATTCAGTGGCTGACCAGTCAAAATCAGGAATTTACTGTCTTGTTCGGCCTTGATGCTAAAGTCAATTTCTTCACGGCTCAGCACCACCAAACTCGGCGCTTCTATGCTTTGGTTTTCATTTAAGACCACCTGACCAGAGAGCAATACCAACAATGTGGTATGACCTTCAGTCGTATAAAAGGTATGTTCCTGATCTTTTACAATCATGCCATCCCAAACATTGACTGGACTAAAGGTGGTTGCTGCACCCTCGGTGTCTTGATATTGACCTGCAATCACTCGCATCTCACTACCCGCATCATCCAATTTAATATGCTGAATTTGATCTGCTTCAATGGCTTGATATTTTGCTGGCGTCATTTTGGAATGCGCTGGCAAATTAACCCACAACTGAACCATTTCAAACAAACCACCTTGATGGGCAAATTCAGGCGAATGGAACTCTTGATGCAAGATACCTCCCCCTGCGGTCATCCATTGCACATCACCCGCTTTGATGGTTCCACCTCCGCCACTTGAGTCTTTATGCGTCACTTCACCTTGATAGGCAATGGTCACGGTCTCAAAGCCACGATGTGGATGCGAACCGACACCATGTTGTGCTGTGGTTGGATTAAAACGGTATGGTGCAGCATAGTCCAAGAGGAGGAATGGGCTGAGGCTTTGACCTAAGCGATCATAGGAAAATAAGTTATACACTGGGAAACCATCACCGACCCAGTGCATGTGTTTGTTTTGATACACACCCAGAATTCTTTTCATTTGGTTTCTCCTATAGAGTAGAAGTTCTGTTCTTGGGATCTATTTTACGCCTCAAATAGGTGTGCTTATAGCCTCAGAATGGCAACACATTATTCTACATATAGGACAATTAAAAATTAAAAAGCGAATTAATCTCTAAACATTATCAATCATCCCATTTTTGATATTGTTTATCTCATTTTTTGCGCTTCATCTACATGAAAAATTTAACTAGCATAATTTCAAGCACTACGGAAATTCACTTTCTTTTCCGTATTCTTTTTACAAAAACATGAGGATACAACAATGGCTAAAGACTATATTCGCCTAGACAAAGACAACGCAGCCGTACTTTTGGTCGACCACCAAGCTGGCCTCCTTTCATTGGTTCGGGATATTGATCCAGATAAATTTAAAAACAATGTTTTGGCATTGGCAGACGCCGCAAAATACTTCAACTTACCGACAATTCTCACCACTAGCTTTGAAAATGGCCCAAATGGTCCACTGGTTCCTGAACTGAAAGAACTGTTCCCAGATGCCCCTTATATCGCTCGTCCAGGCCAAATCAATGCTTGGGACAATGAAGACTTTGTTAAAGCGGTCAAAGCAACAGGTAAAAAACAATTGATTATTGCCGGTGTGGTCACGGAAGTCTGTGTCGCATTCCCAGCCTTGTCTGCACTGGCAGAAGACTTTGAAGTATTTGTGATTACCGATGCTTCAGGAACATTCAATGCCTTAACCCGTGATGCGGCGTGGGATCGTATGTCTCAAGCAGGGGCACAATTGATGACCTGGTTTGGGATGGCCTGTGAACTGCACCGTGACTGGCGCAATGATATCGAAGGCTTAGGTGCTTTATTCTCGAATCATATTCCGGATTATCGCAACTTGATGACCAGTTATTTCACCAATAGCTCAGAAAAATAAATAAGGCCCTCGGAAGATGAGAAGAGTTAATGCTATTCTCATCTTTTGTTATTTCGGATTCGCTTTGCCTTGATTAACTCATTTGATGACTTTCATTATTTCTATTTGGTGGTGAAACACGGCGGATTTAGTGCGGCCAGCGAAGCTGAAAATATCAGTAAATCCAAACTTAGCCGTCGTATCATTGACCTAGAACATAAATTTAATGTCAGCCTGATCCAACGCACCACCCGTCATTTCAAAGTCACGGATTTAGGTCAAGAGTTCTATGAAGAATGCTGCAAAGTGATTGCACAAGTCGAATGTGCCGAAAATGTCTTGCTCAAGCAGAAAAATGAACCACAAGGCATGGTCAAAATCAGTTGCCCACCGTTAATGATGCATTTCCAGATTCGGAAATTACTCAATCAGTTTTTAAAAGCCTATCCCAAAGTTGAAATCTCTTTAGAATTGACCAGCCGTCGTGTCGATGTGCTGCATGATGATATTGATATCGCGATCCGTACCAGTTTTGAGCCCAATCAAGATTCCAGTTTAATTGTCCGCGATGTGATTCGGACTGAGCATTGTCTGGTGGCGGCGCCCGAATTATTGCAAGGTAAGACCATTACTCATTATTCAGAATTACAGCACTATCCGAGCGTGGCCTTGGGTATTCAAAAACACCAATATTATTGGCATTTATGTCATGTCGACCATGATGAAACTGTAGATGTACCTTATCAACCGCGGGTCAAAAGCAATGATTTGGCTGGGGTTTATTATGCGGTCCATGATGGTTTGGGTATTGCGGACCTGCCTTATCTCACGGTGCAAGCCGATATTCAAAAAGGTAAACTGATTCACCTATTACCCGAGTGGAAATCCAATCGGGGCACCGTACAGCTGGTCTATGCCTCGCGCAAAGGCCAACGTTTAGTAGTCGAAAAGCTGATTGAGACCCTGATGGAGGGCCTGAGAGAATTGGCAAAAACTGACAGTGGCTATTCTTTATAGTGCAGTATTAGTAAAGCACTGAATTGTGTTGTTTCAGTTCTGCAAATTTCTTTACCAGAAAATCAATCAATAATTTCATCGATGGTAGCAATCCTCGTCTAGAGGTATAGACCAAATGAATCAGCTCAGGTTTAGGCTGCCATTGGGGTAGTACATGAATCAAACGCCCTTGTTTAATGTCTTCAGCTACCATCAATTCGGGTAATTTTGCCACGCCCAAGCCTTGCAGCGTGGCTTCTCTAAGCGCAGTCAAATCCGTGGTGGTCAGTCGTGGATGACATTGGACTTTGAGTTCTTGCTGATCTTGGGAGAATAACTGCCAAGCATATTCAGGCGCAAAAGACTCCATCATCAACACAGGGAACTGCGTTAGTTGTTGTGGCTCATGGATTGAATAAAACTGATGTAACAAGTCTGGACTGGCAACAATCAATTGTCGTGCCAAAGCCAGTTCTCGCACAATCAATTCACTGTCGGCTAAGGGTAAAGGACGAATCCGTATCGCCAGATCAAAACGCTCATTGATTAAATCAACACGGCGATTGGTGGCTTCGACATGCAGACTGATTTTGGGATAAAGCTGCAAAAACTCATTCAGCATTGGACTAATATTGATATGCAATAAATTGGTCGGGCAAGACAGCTTGATCAATCCACGTGGCTCGGCGGTTAAAAATTCAATCGCTTCTTCGGCAGCTTCCGCTTCAATCAACATGGCCTTGCAATGCTGATAATAAATTTTCCCCACCTCGGTAATTGACACCTGTCGGGTGGTTCGATTGATCAGCTTCACTCCCAGTCGATCTTCCAATTCGGCAATACGACGGCTCAGTAAAGACTTGGTCACCATCAATTCCTGACTAGCTGCTGAAAAACCACCGCAATCGATCACTTTCACAAAGAAATATAAGTCATTTAAATCTTTCATGTTATTTGCTTGACCCGTCAATGATGACCACAATTGTTCTTTTGACATGACAATATATCCTATTACAGATATTTTTCACCCACCGTCCTGTCTATATCATCAATTATACCCCCTAAGACAAGATGAGGATACAACAATGACAATGCCAGCAAACTTCAATGGTCAAGCACCTGTTATCGATGTCAATGATGCCGTGATGCTGTTGATTGATCACCAAAGTGGTTTATTCCAAACCGTCGGCGATATGCCAATGCCTGAATTACGTCAACGTGCAGCAGCCTTGGCCAAGATTGCCAGTTTGGCCAACATTCCAGTAATCACCACCGCGTCTGTACCGCAAGGCCCCAATGGCCCTTTAATTCCTGAAATCCATGCCAATGCCCCGCATGCCCAATATGTGGCACGTAAAGGCGAAATTAATGCATGGCATAACCAAGACTTTGTCGATGCCGTTAAAGCGACAGGCCGTAATACCCTGATTATTGCAGGAACCATTACCAGCGTGTGTATGGCTTTCCCTGCGATCAGTGCCGTTGCCGAAGGTTATAAAGTCTTTGCCGTGATTGATGCTTCTGGAACTTATAGCAAAATGGCGGAAGAAATTACCCTAGCCCGTGTGGTGCAAGCTGGCGTGGTGCCGATGGATACCGCAGCTGTGGCTTCTGAGATTCAACGCACGTGGAATCGTGATGATGCATTGCAATGGGCACAGGTCTACACCCAAATTTTCCCTGCTTATCAGTTATTGATTGAAAGCTATAGCAAAGCCCAAGAAGTGGTAACCAACCACGAAACCTTGGACTCTACTCGATAAAAACGTCCCCAATAAAAAAGGCATAAAACTAAGTTTTATGCCTTTTTTATGTCTATTCTTTGCAGTTAGAACGGATATATACACCAGTAATAAATAAAATATTAAATTACAATACATTAATAAAAAATGTTAATAATTTTGTTAAATTTAATTTTTAAAACTTAACAAAATTATCTCTTGCCAATCAATGCAACTAATATTTCAGAAAGACATCTCAATATAAAAAAGCAAACTTTGATAGATCTTTATTGAAAGAGCAACAAGACCCAATCATGAACGCAAATTATCGATACCTGAAAAAGATCTTAGAAAGGCACAAGCTATTTTACGAGTTTCTCAAACTAGCAAAGCAGAAGCCACAAAATATTTTAGTATGAACAGGTTTAGATTAAATAATGCACTGACTAAAGTAATAGATTTACCCTATCAGGTAAATCTATTAAGCCAAGACTATTTGAGATTTTTATTGACCTCTTTAAAGATAGTTTCAAATCTTGATAAAGTAGCTTCTGAAAGGTTGTTAACAAAATCCTTGTTACTAGCGAACTCTTTTGCTGGCAAATAGTGATTAAATCTAGATTTTTTAATAACTTTATTGATTCTTGATAATATATCTTCAATTTCTGTACTTAATTCTTCCACCTTAATTTCAGTATAGGTAGATGAGAGAGAAATATTAAATAGTTGAAGATATTCATCAACGGTAAAAACATCCTCAATATCAGCTTTTTTTCTATTATCAAGATAATCATGAAAGAATTTTATATTTTTATCAGATATAATTTTTTGTATAGTTAGACTATCAAATCTTGCTTGCGACTTTTGATCAGTAAATGAATCTAAAAGACAGAAAATTGATAGTTTTGAACCTCGAAGTAATGAGATAAAACTAGCAACTTTATCTAAGCCACCTGTAGGTACAATTGTAATATCCTCATTTAAACCAGTTCTGTTATTCGCATTCAAATATTCTGAAATTGTGGTTAAATATAGTAAATCCGAGACCCCTTCAACTAGTAGATTCTTTTTAGAAATGAATAAATTCTGTGCAACATCATATCCTAAAGCAGCTTGTAAAGGGAAAAGAGTATTAGGATCTTTTTGTTGAATACTATCACTAACGATAGAGCTATCGGAGTCACTAAACACCGTTCTGACACGATTTAATTTCGTTGTTTCTACCATAAATGGTGAGTGAGTTGTATAAATAACTTGATATTTATCAACTAAACTCTCTAAAAAACGTAGTAAATCTGCTTGGGCAGTTGCATGTAAGTTAAGACCCGGCTCATCTAGGAGTAGGATATATTTTGAATTTGAATCAGCTTGAATTTTATTAAACCAAACTAAGAATGAAAAAAACCAATTAAACCCTTTGCTTCTATTCTGGAGAGGTAAAGAAACTCTAGTTTTTGAGTTTTTTACACGAATGTCTAAAACATGTTCAACAATATTTGTATCGACTGTTGTTGCATTACCATAATTTGTATTTACGTGTCTTTGAGCAGTAGCTGTTTTTTTATCAATTTTAAACTCGATATTTAAGTCCTGATTTGCAGACCAATATTGGAATAATGTGTCAGAAATCAAAGCTTCAGTTGCTTCTAATTCTGCAATAAAATCCTCAAAATCATCTGTATTAATAATATCATTGATATTTATATCTGCTAAATCTAAAAGTGCTTTTGCTGTTTTTAGATCATCCGATAGTTCCACACCCTCATCTAAAAAATTTTCTAGTACAATTCTGGATGGAAGTTGGTAATATTCATCATAATAAATGAACTTTGGTAGATGCTTTTTTATTAAACTAGTATAAACATATCTTTCAATAAAGCTGTTCCATGTAGAACTTTTAAAAAAATATTTTTTCAAGGGTTCTAACTTGTCTGAATCTTCGGGAAATCTTGTTAGTAATTCATCAAATTCTGATATAGTTAAGGTTGATTTAAGCTCTTTTTTTAGACTGTCATTAATACTAGAGAGATTATAGTGTTTTAAAAAAGCTTCAAAATTTATCGAAACACCACTGATTAGAGTAGCACCATCTTTGTAAGAGCTTGTCACCGTAATCTCATCTTTTCCCTGCCAAGTACCTTTTCCTAATAAGTGTTCAATAAAATCAATAAGTTTTTTTGAAAGTTTATACCTACAAATAATAGCATTAGGATTTTCATCTGACTTATTAATGCTTTTTAATTCTTTACGTGGATAATCTAGTGTTTGATTAAACTTGAATTTCTCATCAGTTTCAAAATAATTAGTTTTTGCTAAACATTCTAAAATAGAGGTTTTTCCTGATTCATTCATTCCAACCAGTACAGTTATATCATGGCAGAGTAAAACTTGAAGTGCGACATAAACCACCTAATTAATTTAAAGGGTTTATGGAGTATATAAAATTGTCATACCATCA
>NZ_JALGBR010000023.1:0-35645 GCF_022808535.1 Acinetobacter sp. NIPH1876 | reverse complement strand
TTAGTACCACGAAGAAGAACACCACAGTTCTCGCCTGCACGACCTTCGTCAAGCAATTTACGGAACATTTCTACGCCAGTTACTGTAGTTTTAACCGTATCTTTGATACCTACGATTTCAACTTCTTCACCAACTTTTACGATACCAGCTTCTACACGACCAGTTACAACTGTACCACGGCCTGAGATAGAGAATACGTCTTCGATTGGCATCAAGAATGCTTTATCGATCGCACGTTCTGGTTCTGGGATGTAAGAGTCAAGCGCAGCAACTAAATCGATTACAGCTTTCTCGCCATAAGGACCATCGTTACCGTTTAATGCTTGAAGCGCTGAACCACGGATGATTGGAGTGTCATCACCTGGGAAGTCATAAGTAGAAAGAAGTTCACGAACTTCCATTTCTACTAATTCAAGTAATTCTTCATCATCAACAAGGTCACACTTGTTCAAGAATACGATGATGTAAGGTACACCAACCTGACGTGAAAGAAGGATGTGTTCACGAGTTTGTGGCATTGGACCATCAGTCGCAGCACATACAAGGATCGCGCCGTCCATCTGAGCAGCACCAGTAATCATGTTTTTAACATAATCGGCGTGGCCTGGGCAGTCTACGTGAGCGTAGTGACGGATTGGAGAATCGTATTCTACGTGTGAAGTATTAATTGTAATACCACGTGCTTTTTCTTCAGGAGCTGAGTCGATTTGTGAGTAATCTTTCGCTTCACCGCCGTAAGTTTTTGCACAAATAGTTGCAATCGCAGCAGTTAAAGTTGTTTTACCATGGTCAACGTGACCAATTGTACCCACGTTTACGTGTGGTTTATTACGTTCAAACTTGGCTTTAGCCATGATGATCTTCCTTTATAAACTGCTCATGAGGGTCGCCCATGAGCACTTGGTTTTTTAACTAAATTTAGTTGGGTAATATAGTAATCGAAAGATTACTCGTCGTCACCTTTTTTACCGCCAGCTTGGAACTTAGCGATGATGCCTTCAGCCACGTTACGTGGTGTTTCAGCGTATTTAGCGAATTCCATAGAATACGTCGCACGACCTTGAGACATAGAACGCATTTGAGTCGCGTAACCAAACATCTCAGCCAATGGAACTTCTGCTTTAATTGCTTTTGTTCCACCAGGAAGATCGTCCATACCTTGAACCATACCACGACGACGGTTTAAGTCACCCATGATATCGCCCATGTAGTCTTCTGGAGTTTCTACTTCAACTTTCATGATTGGTTCAAGAAGGATAGGATCAGCTTTCATGAAACCGTCACGGAAAGCGTATGAACCAGCCATTTTGAACGATAATTCGTCAGAGTCGACATCGTGGTAAGAACCGTCGAATAATGTCGCTTTGATACCCACAACAGGGTAACCAGCCAATACACCATTCTTCATACGTTCTTGAATACCTTTATCAACCGCACCAAAGAATTCTTTAGGTACTGTACCGCCGACAACTTCTTCAGCGAATTGGTATTCTTTACCAGCTTCTTCAACATCCATAGGCTCTAAACGAACATATACATGACCGAATTTACCTTTACCACCTGTTTGACGAACAAACTTACCTTCTTGCTCAACAGACTTTTTGATCGTTTCACGGTAAGCAACCATTGGTTTACCAATGTTCGCTTCAACACCGAATTCACGCTTCATACGGTCAACGATGATGTCAAGGTGAAGCTCACCCATACCAGCAATAATTGTTTGACCAGATTCTTCGTCTGTACGAACGCGGAACGATGGATCTTCTTTCGCCAAACGACCTAAAGCAATTGACATTTTTTCTTGGTCAGCTTTAGTTTTTGGTTCAACAGCCAATGAAATTACTGGCTCTGGGAATTCCATACGCTCAAGAGTAATGATGTTTTTCTCATCACATAATGTATCACCCGTAGTAACGTCTTTAAGACCTACACACGCTGCGATATCACCTGCACGGATTTCTTCAAGATCTTGACGTTCGTTCGCGTGCATTTGCACGATACGACCGATACGTTCACGCTTAGATTTAACTGGGTTATAAACCGGATCACCTTGTTTAAGAACACCAGAATAAACACGTACGAATGTTAAGTTACCTACGAACTTATCGTTCATGATTTTGAACGCAAGTGCAGAGAACGGCGCTTCGTCAGATGCTTCACGAGATGCTTTAGTTTCATCTTTGTCGTCAAGAATACCTTCAATCGCTTTAACTTCTGTAGGAGAAGGCAAGAATTGAATTACAGCATCCAACATACGTTGAACACCTTTGTTCTTGAACGCTGAACCACAAAGCATAACTTGGATTTCAGAAGCCAATGTACGTGTACGAAGACCAGCGATGATTTCTTCTTTAGAAAGATCACCTTCTTCCAAGTACTTGTCCATTAGCTCTTCAGATGCTTCAGCCGCAGCTTCAACCATCTTAGTACGCCATTCTTGAGAAATCTCAACGAGGTCAGCAGGAATATCACCGTATTCGAACTTCATACCTTGAGATGCTTCATCCCAGATAATCGCTTTCATTTCGATAAGGTCAACAACACCTGTGAACGTATCTTCTGCACCGATTGGCACAACGATAGGCACAGGATTACCACCTAAACGAGTTTTAACTTGCTCAACAGCACGGAAGAAGTTTGCACCAGTACGGTCCATCTTGTTCACGAATGCTAAACGAGGCACTTTATATTTGTTCGCTTGACGCCATACAGTTTCAGACTGAGGCTGTACACCACCAACTGCACAGTAAACCATGCACGCACCGTCAAGAACACGCATAGAACGTTCAACTTCGATTGTGAAGTCTACGTGTCCCGGTGTATCAATTACGTTGATACGGTGTTGTTGGAATTGGTTAGCCATACCAGACCAGAAACAAGTTGTAGCAGCAGAGGTAATTGTAATACCACGCTCTTGCTCTTGTTCCATCCAGTCCATTGTTGCTGCACCATCGTGTACTTCACCAATTTTGTGAGATACACCTGTGTAGAACAAAATACGTTCAGTTGTAGTTGTTTTACCTGCGTCAATGTGCGCAGAAATACCGATGTTACGGTAATTACTAATTGGGGTTTGGCGAGCCATGATGTCTACATTCCTAAATGTTATATTTAAAACAGGACGCACCAATTAAATTGATGCGCACGAATATCCAAGCAGGCAACTTAAATACCCGCAAAGCCCCCACTTTGGTAAAGAGCGATGTTGAATCGAGCCGCGGTACGCATGAATATTCTCCTGATTAGGGACTGTTTTATCCGCTTAGAAACGGTAGTGAGAGAAGGCTTTGTTGGCTTCAGCCATACGATGCACGTCTTCACGTTTTTTGATCGCTGCACCTTTACCTTCAGCTGCATCAAGCAACTCACCAGCAAGACGTAAAGCCATCGTTTTTTCAGAACGCTTAGCAGCAGCATCTACTAACCAACGCATAGCTAGAGCAGTACGACGGGATGGGCGTACTTCCATAGGTACTTGATAAGTAGCACCACCAACACGGCGTGCTTTTACTTCAACCATAGGACGAACTTTTTCAAGAGTAGTCTCGAAAAATTCAACCGGGTCTACTTTGTTTTTTTCTTGAACGCGGTCTAAAGCACCGTAAACGATACTTTCAGCAATAGATTTTTTACCATCTTGCATTACGTGGTTCATGAATTTAGCGATTGTTTGGCTGCTAAATTTTGGATCTGGAAGGATCTCACGAGCAGCGACTACGCGACGTCTTGGCATTTTAATACACCTAATAATATGACACTTCAGGATAATCCAGCAGTTTGTACGAGTGTCATGTACTTTCGCTGGCCTTACTATACGTCGCTTGAATTACAAAACTATGAAGAATTCAAACAAGCGAAACGCTAAAGGGTTATTTGGACTAGTTTCCTAGAATTACTTCTTAGGACGCTTAGTACCGTATTTAGAACGTGACTGGTTACGATCTTTAACGCCAGCACAGTCTAAAGAACCACGAACGGTATGGTAACGTACACCTGGTAAGTCTTTAACACGACCACCACGGATAAGAACAACACTGTGCTCTTGTAGGTTATGACCTTCACCACCGATATAGCTAGATACTTCAAAACCTGAAGTTAAGCGAACACGGCAAACCTTACGCATTGCTGAGTTAGGTTTTTTAGGTGTAGTAGTATAAACACGTGTACATACACCACGACGTTGTGGACAAGCCTTCAACGCAGGAACTTTAGATTTTTCAATCAAAGTTGTACGACCCTTACGGATCAACTGATTTGTTGTTGCCATTTGGCAATTCTCCCGTTATTAAACAACCTTAAAAAAAGGAAAGAACCTCTTTTTAAGGGCACATAATTGTAAGCTAAGAAGTAAAAATGGTCAACATTTGAAGTGTCGACCATTTCTGATGTTTGTTGTGTTTTTTATGTCTAAAACATTACAGCCAGATTTAGCTATGTTTTGTTGAGGCAGGTTCTATATCAATTGATTTTTGCTCAGCCTCAATATCCTCAAAAGTTTCATCTTGCTGTACTTTTAATGCTGGCTGTTGTTCCGCATGGGGATGTTCAACCACATGTTGTTCTGCAAGCTGCTGAATTCCCTCTTCTACCTTGTCACCCACAGCGACTGTCGAAGCTTTATTTGCTTTCACTTGAACCGTCACTTTAGTAATCACATCATTCTGTTCATCTGATGCTGTGGTTTTGTTGGCTTCTGCCGCTGCACTTAATAAACGTGGGCTCGCCTTTTTCAATAAAGCTTCCGCCTTAAAATATGCATCTAGTGGCGAAATTTTTTCATGGGGATGTTCATTAATATAGAAGCGAGCTGCACCAAAAATAGATTGCGATTTGTGCCCAACATCCTCTAATAGTCTCCAACTATAGAAACCACCTAGCGCTGCACCTGCAACAGGTGTCAATTTACTAAGCACAGAAGCTTGAGGAATCCGATTGAGCCAGTTCCATTTAAACTCACCACTTTCATCCACTAACCATTTTTTCACCAACTCAATATCATTATTTGAACCTAACAATTGCTGAAACTGTTGCAAATCATGCGTTTCCAACATGGATTTCAACGCTTTTAACGCAACTAACAAGGTTTGTTTTTCCGCAACTAAACTCAAATCAATTTCTTTAAAGATGAAAGCAACAATTTCTTGATCTGTATCCTCAGATAAATCAAAACCATGTGAACGACCAGTTTGATAAATCGTTCTCAAGGTCAAAACAATAGATGCTGGAATATCGATCGCTGCACCCCAGACTCCCGTTGCACCTGTAATCGCTCCTTGTGCTGCAGCCAATAATTTATTTTGCTCAATTAATGCCTGACTTAGGCGCTGTGAACGTCCTGTATCTGTGGTCAGTTCCATAATATCTTTGACCCCTGCTTCCTCAAGGATTTTTTCAGTCAAAGAACTATTTGAACTAAACTCATTTAACCATTGGAATAAATAGTCTGAGACCTTATCGCCCAAATCTGGTGATACAAACGAAGCCACACTATTCACTCGGTTATAATGACGACCTAACAATTGATGAGATAGTTTTGGAAATTGTTGACGTAGCATTTGCTGAGGATTTTCGTATTTTTCGACCTCAAATGGACTTTTGAAACGTGCTTTTCCTTCAACAATATTGGATGAATTCGCGAGTTCCGCACCCGATGTGGTTGGGGCAACTTGAAATTTCTGCAATTCTGAACTGAGCTTTTTAGCCACTCCAAAGGCTTGTGCAAATAAACCTGAAGATTGCTTGTTTTTAGATTTTGTCATCAAGTACCTCTGTTGTGTAATCTGTGCATTTCTAGGTAAATACTAGGTTGAATGCAGATTTATCTCAACTTTTATCTGTGTTCTTTCTTTACGTTTCGTCACAACATCGCGAATATTTACGAATATTTACACAACTGGAAATAGGCATAAGATTTGCCATAAGAAATAAAAAACCTTTCTGCTATCATGGTGTCATTCACTCATAAGCCATTTTAATCGTTATTTTTCTCCTGATCTGTATTCATAGCGAGATGCACAGGGCTTAAGTATTACCATAAAAGGGATCTGTAAATGAAACGTGTTGTAATCACTGGTATGGGCATTAACTCATGTATCGGTAACTCTTTAGAAGAGGTCACTCATTCTTTAAAAAATGGAATCTCAGGCACACGTTTAAATCCAACTTATGCAGAACTGAATTTCAAAAGCCATGTCAGCGCTGCAGCTGAACAGGATTTTGATGGTATTGATCGCAAACTGAAACGCTTTATGGGCGTCTGTGCGATGTATGCGTATAACGCAGCTGTCGCAGCTGTTGAACATGCTGGACTGAAACAAGAAGATTTGGCAAACAATCCACGTTACGGTATCGCTGGCGGTTCTGGTGGTAACTCAACTGCATCTGTTGCAGAAATGATCAAACTATTAGAGGAAAAAGGTGCGCGTAAAATCGGTCCTTTCTTTGTACCTCGTAATATGAGTAACACCATTACCGCGAACGTTGGCGTTGCATTCAAACTGCAAGGCGTAGCGCACTCGATTACCAGTGCATGTGCAACGTCTGCCGATGCGATTGGTTATGCCTACAACCTGATTCAATTGGGTAAACAAGATTTAATGCTTGCTGGCGGTGGTGAAGAAGATCACTGGTCACAAAGCTTATTGTTTGATGCGATGGGCGCATTGTGTTCAAAATACAATGACACACCTGAAACTGCATCACGCCCATACTCAAAAGACCGTGACGGTTTCGTGATTGCTGGTGGTGGTGGTTTCGTGGTGCTTGAGTCACTTGAACATGCGCAAGCACGTGGCGCGAATATCCTCGCTGAAGTGATTGGCTATGCTGCAAACAGTGATGGTGCTGACATGGTTGCGCCAAGTGGCGAAGGTGCAACACGTTGTATCATCATGGCGTTGGATGAAGCAAAACAGCATGGTGTAGAGCAAATTGACTATGTCAACACACACGGTACTTCAACACCAGCGGGTGACGTAACTGAGCTTAAAGCAATGGAACGTGCATTTGGTGAAGGACAAGTTCCTCCACTCAGCTCGACCAAATCGATGACGGGTCATAGCTTAGGTGCTGCGGGCGTTCAGGAAGCAATTTATTCTGTCTTGATGATGCAAAATGACTTTATTGCGCCAAACATCAACGTGACTGAGCTTGATGAAGGCGCACAAGGTTTCGATATTGTACTTGAAAAACGTGATGCAAAACTGAATACTGTCATGAGTAACAGTTTTGGCTTTGGCGGTGTTAACGCCTGCCTTATTTTCAAGAAGTGGGACGCATAATCCCATTTAGCAGGATTATCGATGGATGCACCTTCTGATGCTTTCTTATGGGTAAAAGCATTACATATTATTGCTGTGGTTTGCTGGTTCGCTGCATTGTTCTACTTACCACGCCTTTATGTCTACCATGCCATGAGTGAAGATGCAGTTAGCCATCAACGCTTTGAAGTCATGGAACGTAAGTTGTATCGCGGTATTATGTGGCCGTCTATGATTGCCACACTTATTACCGCCCACTTTCTGGTTGATTGGGGCGATGCAACCCGACATTATCATGAAGCTTTATGGTTCTACCTTAAAGTCGGTCTAGTCGGTTTATTGGTGATTTACCATTTTGTTTGTGGTTATTACCGTAAAAAACTGATTGGCAATGCTCACTATAAATCACACAAGTTTTGGCGCTTCTTTAATGAGATGCCGACCTTGATCTTATTTGCAGTGGTGATTTTAGTCGTAGTAAAACCTCAGTTCTAAGACAACAAGTCTTGTTTTCTAATGCTGTAATTTTCTTCAAAAACAATTACAGCATTCGTTTCCGATCTAGGCATCCAGACTACAAACAGCTTATCCCCTTCAAATTCAAAGACACTTGCTCAAAATGTGTCTCTTTTTTTGTTTTCAGATTACGATAACTTACACCATAAAGAATATAGCCCTGCGACACAAAGGTATATTGCCCTGTCACTTTGCCATCAATCAGCTCATTCATGGTCTTATAAACTTCGGGCTGAGCGACTTCACCCATCTCAACCTCTTCAATATAGACTGGCTCAGAAAGCTTGATATCTTTGAGATAGGGATAATACTTAATCGTTTGTGTCTTTTGATATTGTGGTGAAACCAATAAAATTGATTTTTTGCCATTAGCAAAACAGTAATATTCATTACTTGCATAGGCCTGTACACACACAGATAAAAACAGGCACAACCATAAAGTTTGTTTCATCATTCATTTCATCTCTTGCTGCAAATGATTGATCTGTATTTCTGCGCTCGCCATCAGATCATAAATATTTTTTTATTCTTAACGGGACTTTGTTGGATAAGCCCAACTTTTTCATTTGATCAGCATACATCATGTAATTTTTTCTGGCTTGACCTATATTTTTTAAAGCTAAATAAGCATCCGCTCGATTTAAGTAAGCCACAGTTCTATTCGGATCTAATTTTATGACATGGTTTAAAAATCTTAATGAAGCATCATAATAACCCAATTGATAAAGGAAAAATGCAGAATCGTTTAGTTCTGCTGCATCCTGTTTTCTATAGGTAGATAATTGGCAATCAATGCTCCCAACAATTTGCTGTATCTCAGAAACATCTCTTTTATTGAGTTGCTTTAACTGTTCCGAAGCTAAGTAGTGAAAGTAGTTAACCCCATCTTTTCCCCCACCAATATCAGCCATCCAAACCGGTGTATGACTTTGTTTATCCCATTGTCCACTGCAACTGTTAGAAATCATGCTGGGTATGGTATCTAAAATCACGTTTCGGTTTTGATCAACAATAAAACACTGCGTCATTTCAGTTTCAGATGCATCCAAGATTGCAGCATAGTTGTATTGATTATTTTTATAAGCATCAATGGTTAAGAAAAAAAGCGTGCTATTAGCTTGTAACGCTTTCAATGGTGATCCCGTACAATTTGTATAGTGCTGTATGTCTAAATTTGCAAAAGCTGCGCAGCTCATCCAACAGAGTGAAAAAACCATTAATTTAATGCTTCGCATACCAAAATTCACCCTGTTTAGTTTGCTTTTATTCTAGAATAAACTAGATCTTCACGTTTTTCAGATGCCTAGTTCAGATGAACAAACCAATACAGCATGCTCTACCAAAATTGAAAGCTCGATTCATTGCCAGCCTAATCTTTTACCTCAAAATGAATCAATTCCAATATCGTGGTTTGACGTCTGGTGAAATCGAAATGGCACGCCCTGTCTTTGGCGATCTTATCGATTATGCACAAATAAAGATTTTTAATATTCCCTACCTACCTTGGCAACCTACTAATATTTTTATGGCACCCAATGGCAATCTATTTGTGCATCAGAAATACTTTAGCCCTGACTATTCAACATGCTCCACATCCTTGCAGGGAATCTTTATTCACGAACTAGCGCATATTTTACAGTTTCAGCAAGGAATCAATGTGGTTGTTAAAGGTGCAATCCTTCAAGTTGGCTATTACCTCAGTTTTAAGCAATACAATCCATATCGATATCAATTTATAAAAAACAAAGCCTTTTCTAGTTATAACATCGAACAACAAGGTGATATTGCACGAGATGTGTTTTTCCACAAAATCCCCAACATTATTCTAAAAAATAAAAAAGCCCTGTAAGTTTTAACTACAGAGCTTTTTAAGTAAGCATTGTGCAAGAAAAATTATGCAGCAGTGCCTTTTTGAGTTTCATTATTAAGTTCATGACTATCATCCATATCAGTCGTAAAATCTACACGCATCGCATCCTTAACAATGGTACCAATACGCCCAACACCAATAGCGAATACCAAGGCGATTACAGGCAATAAAATTGTTGAAGTCATAATTTCGCACCTCTTTATTTAAAATGACTATTTAAAAACTAGGTTAGGCCTGCTGATCTTGTTCGCGAAACATTACTGTTCCAATACGACCAACAACCACAGCTAAACCAAAAGCAATTACCGGAAATAATAAAACTGACATTGTTCGTTACCTCATCAAAAATGAATCAAAATTTAATGATCAATTAAACTTGTTGATCTTTTTCTTGGAACATTACTGTACCCACACGACCAACGACTACAGCCAAACCAAAAGCAATTACAGGAAATAATAAAACTGACATTGTTGTTACCTCTTCATTTTACGTGCTTGGTTACACTTGATGAGTATCAAAGTGCACATCCGTTCACATTAATTAGGATAATAGCAGTGCACAAATGTACACTCAAGTGTCGCAAAGATATTCCCGATAAACGGTATAAAAAACACACAATATAATTTTAAATTATTGAACAATAACATCTTTCAAAAAAGTACAACTGTTTTAAATATTTTTAAATGTAAAGTAAAAACCTAAAGTTGTTCTTTTTTCTCAATTTTTTATTGTTTGTTGATCTTGTAATTAGGGTGTCATGCTTACATGCGAAAATGACATGAAAAAAACTTTATATGACTCTATTCAATTTATTTATAATCATGCACCATAATCACGCAAACATTGAGAAATGTTGCTGTTTTATACAGAAAAACTTGTTATTTTTACGCAGAAAAATGTGCATTTAGTATATATTAGTAAACTTGTCATTTTTCTTTAAGATATAAAATGTTTGGCGCCATGATATACACTTGTTTTAAATAATTATACCCATATAAATCAACAACTTGTATATCAGAACTTGTTAAGACTTAGGATTAGGTTTGAATGAAAAATTTTAAAGTTGCCCTTGCTCAATTCTCTCCGCACATTGGCAATATTGATGCAAATACTCAAAAGATGGTTGAGCAAGCAAATTTAGCGAAACAACAACAGGCTGATTTGATCATCTTCCCTGAACTTTCTACGCTTGGTTACCCTGCTGAAGACCTATTACTCCGCCCAAATCTACAAAAGCGCACTCAAAAAGCGTTTGCCCAATTAAGCGAAGTAAAAGATATCTTGATGGTATTCGGTTTTGTGCACCAAACTGAGGATGGTCATCGCTATAACTCCGCTGCTGTCATGAAAGACGGGCAAGTTTTAGGTGTTTATAACAAACAAAACCTGCCAAATTATGGCGTGTTCGATGAGAAACGCTATTTCCAAGAAGGTCATCAACATCTTGTTTTTGAATATCTAGGCCATAAATTCGGTGTCTTGATTTGTGAAGATGTTTGGTCACTGAATACCGTTAAACAACTCAGTCAATTGAATGTTGAAACAGTTCTGGTCTTAAATGCTTCACCGTATGAAGTGGGCAAACCACAACACCGCATTCAAACCCTCAATGAACTTGCAAAACAATTGAGTCTAAATATTGTCTATGTCAACCAAGTGGGTGGACAAGACGACCTTATTTTTGATGGTTCAAGCTTTGTCAGCAATAATAGCGGCCAACTTGCACTGCAAGTACCAAGCTTTCAAGAAGCGCTTGCTTACGCTGAATATGATGCAGAACAAAAACAGTTCAAAGCAACTGATGCGATTCCTACATTAGAAACTTTTGCCGAGATTTATCAAGCTTTAGTGATGGCAACACGTGACTACGTGCAACGCTCTGGCTTCCCAGGTGTGATTCTTGGCTTATCTGGCGGAATCGATTCAGCTTTAACATTGGCCATTGCGGTTGATGCCATTGGTGCAGATAAAGTACAGGCTGTAATGATGCCTTATACCTACACCTCACAAATGAGTGTAGAAGATGCAACTGAACAAGCACGTCGTATGGGCGTCACCTTTGGTATTGCCGAGATTCACCCAATCGTAAATAGCTTCATGCAAACCTTGTTCCCATTCTTTGGTAATACCCCTGCTGATGCAACTGAAGAAAATTTACAAGCACGTACTCGCGGTACTTTACTGATGGGTTTATCTAATAAATTTGGTAATCTCGTGCTATCTACAGGCAACAAGTCTGAAATCTCGGTAGGCTATTGCACCCTCTATGGCGATATGGTTGGTGGTTTTTCAGTGCTGAAAGACGTGTATAAAACCATTGTATTTGAATTAGCAAAATACCGTAACACGCTTGAAGAAACACCTGTGATTCCAGAGCGTGTGATTACTCGTCCACCATCAGCAGAACTTCGTCCAGATCAAAAAGACCAAGATTCATTACCTGCTTATGATGTACTTGATGCCATCTTATATGCTTATATTGAAGAAGATCTCAGCCAAGCAGATATTATCGCCAAAGGCTACGAAGCTGAAGTGGTCGAAAAAGTCATTCGCTTGGTAGATCGTAATGAATACAAGCGTCGTCAGGGTGCGATTGGACCACGTATTAGTTCACGTGCCTTCAGTCGTGAGCGACGCTACCCGATCGTCAATGGATGGACCGCGAATGACTGAAAAAATTGTTTCTGAAAAGTCACAATTACTTGCTCAAGCTTTAATGCTTGAGCAAGTTTCATTTTATAAAAATCAACTCACCACTCAACTTTCTGCTGATTTTTTCCAGCAATTTATTCAACTTTTTCTCCAACATGCACCTAATATTCAGCTCAAGGAAGTGGTTGAATTAGAACAAATTCAGGCGGTTGTAAAACGCTATGCATTTGAAATGCAACTCGGTGCAGGTCTGTTAGAATTTATTGGAGAAATTGCACAAAGACTGCATGTCTTTTCTTTACAGTCATCTGCACAGTTACAAGACGTATTCTCAGATCACCAGTTTGAAATGTGGCTATCCAAGTTTTTAGAGCTGGAAAATATTCGCCATTATTTAAATCAGTTTTTAAAAGAAAGCCCTTCGATTCAGCAGTTGTGCCAATACATCGCCACCACAACACTACAAAACAAATTACCAAAATTATTTGCTCAGTCAGATGAAGCGCATATTTCTGAAAGCAAATACGAATGGCAACAAAAACTAAAAAGCTTTTCGCATCGCCAACAGCAGCGTATTGAACAAAAGATTGAAGAAAGTATTGGTCGATTCATTCAAGAACAACTGGTTGATCTCAGCTTGCTTTCAAATGATGACCTTGAGAGCCTTGCGCGCAATATCTGGGACGACAACAAAGCCCAGCCTTTATCAGAATACACCAAACAAGTGACACCACTGGATGTAGAAGAGTTCTTCGTGATGATTTACGAGTACTGGAAAGAATTACGCCAGTCCACGTTCATACAAGATTTGATTTTATACGGTGTTAAGGTGTTTTATGACTTCTATAAAGATGAAAGTCTGGAAGATGTTTTTGCTGCAATTGGCTTAGAAGAAACTGACCTGCTGAATGAGGCTGTGCGATTCTATCCAAAAGTTGTGAAAGCATTAGATGAGCACGGCGTATTAGAACCGATTATTACGCTGATCCTAAAACCGTTCTATGAAAGCCCACAAACCCTCGCCAGCATCGAAAAGCATCTATAAAAAATAAAGCCTGTAAATGAATAACTCATTTACAGGCTTTTGCATATCTGATGCATTATTTTTTCGAGCAAAATCCAGACAAAAAGAAACCACGCAGGAGCGTGGTTTTTAAAATGGTGGCTATGACGAGACTTGAACTTGTGACCCCCGCATTATGAGTGCGGTGCTCTAACCAACTGAGCTACATAGCCGTAAACTGTGTGCGCATTATCTAGTTTTCGATTCAGTTGGTCAAGTCTATGACCTTGAAAATATAGAACATATGAACAGTTTTTATGCTATCAGCCATCAATTGATCAAATTTCAACAGATCTCTGCGTCAACGACAAAATTGAGTCATGAATGAGCTTTTATTCAATTAAAAATAACCAGAGAATCTAGTGTCAAAAGATTATTTTGAAGATTACAAAAACTACAGACAAAAAGAGACCACGCAGGAGCGTGGTCTATAAAATGGTGGCTATGACGAGACTTGAACTTGTGACCCCCGCATTATGAGTGCGGTGCTCTAACCAACTGAGCTACATAGCCGAAAACTGTGGGCGCATTATCTTAACTTTCAATACACACGTCAAGCACAATTTTAAAAAATTTGAGAAGTGGGCCTATAAGCCGGGTTCTGTCGAGGACGATCATTCCTCTAGGCGTACAATCACTCATACGCTCAAGCGACCTACCCGAATCCAGCACGGGCCGTGCCTCAGGATTCCTATTTGGTCTTGCTTCTGGTGGGGTTTACCTTGCCGTGAACTGTTACCAGACACGCGGTGCGCTCTTACCGCACCCTTTCACCCTTACCTCACGAATGAGGCGGTCTACTCTCTGCTGCACTTGCCGTCGGCTTTCGCCGCCCAGGCGTTACCTGGCACCTTGCCCTATGAAGCCCGGACTTTCCTCCCCTGTTTCAGTCACGGAGACCTCCACAGCAGCGACCGTCCAGCCCACTTCGTGGCGCATCTTATCAAAGATCGAAATTAATTGCTCGCATTTTTTTGCGCAGTTAACTTTTTGTATTTCGCCATCAAGTCATCATGCGATTCGACATGTTGCGGATCGAGCGGAATACAATCAACTGGACAAAACAACTGACACTGTGGCTGATCATGATGACCGATGCATTCTGTACAGAGTGCAGGATCGATCTCATAAATCAGCTCACCCATATAAATGGCTTCATTGGGACAAACAGGTTCACAGACATCACAGTTAATGCATTCATCTGTAATATATAAAGACACGCTACCAACCTTGTTGATGTTTACGTTCAAAGGCCTCAACCACAATGGCAGGCACAAATTTGGTCACATCACCTTTTAAACGAGCAATTTCTCTTACCAATGTCGATGAGATAAATGAATATTGCTCAGAGGGAGTTAAAAAGACTGATTCAAAATGTGGATCAAGTTGACGGTTCATATTCGCCAATTGAAATTCATATTCAAAATCAGAAATTGCTCTTAAACCACGGAGTACGGCTGTTGCACGCTGTTCACGGAAGAAATTAACCAGTAAACCATCAAAACCAACAAACTCAACATTGGTCAAATGACTCAATGATGCTTTGGCTAATTCAACACGCTCTTCTAAACTAAACACAGGATTCTTATGATGACCAATCGCGATTGCAACCACAACTTCATCAAACATTTTTGATGCTCTTGCAACCAAATCAACATGTCCATTGGTAATTGGATCAAAAGTCCCCGGATAAATCACACGTGTTTTAGACATGCGTTGTACTCTAGTTAATGAGATAAGGAGCGTATTTTAACAAATCTTGGCTCTAAACGCGAAATTCCTAAACATTGGAAAAAGGTTGCGTTTTACGGCACAATAGCTGTAATTGTGGAAGTTTGAATTATGGCGCAAGCAACAGTTGTAAAAAATTATACGTGTTTAAGTTTTTTACAATTCTTTATAGTTCTTTTTTTCATTACAACTTATTGATTTATAATAATTGATGTTCCTTTTAGTTCTTTTTAGTTTGTTTTAATTCACAACAAAAACGGGTAATAATACGGGTAACACATCCTTTGATTACCCATAATGGCCGCTGTAAAACTTTCTGATGTTAAAATTAAAACCTTAAAGCCTAAAGACAAGGTTTATCGAATCCTTGATGCAGATCGGCTTTACATTGAGATACGGCCTACTGGTGCAAAGGTGTGGCGTTTTAAATTCGTCTTTCAGGGTAAAGAGTCATCGATGAGTCTAGGTGAATACCCGTCCATAGGTCTGGCCGATGCACGTGCATTGAAAGATGGGATGCGTGCTAAATTAGCTAAAGGGATTCATCCAGTCGAAGATCGTAAAAATACTAAAGCACAAGCTTTGGCTGAAACTTTAAATACGTTTGATTCAATTGCTGCAGAATTCAAATTAAAAAGAATGGGTTCAAAATCGGAAATATACCAGGAGAAATTTGACGTTGCTTTAAAAAAGGACATTTCACCAGTTATAGGAAAGAAGAATGTTAGTAATGTGACCGCCGCTGACGTATTGAAAATTTTAAACAATACTGTCGATCGTGTTGTGAAAGAATCTAACGGCAGGTTTACTGGCGCATCTGCTGCTCTTGAGAATAGAAGATTTCTTGGGGCTGTGATTCGTTATGCTATTGCTACGCTAAGGGCAGAGAATGACCCAACCTATGCTGTTCGTGATGTTATTAAAAGACCACGTGTTAATCATGCTAGGGCACTTACGAAAGAAGAAAGGTATAAGGCTAGATCCCGGCTACCCAAATACAATGGCACTCAAACTGTAAAGAATGCAGGTTTCATTCTTTTATACACAATGCTTCGTGCTGTTGAGATTCGAAAGATGGAATGGTCTTGGATAGACTTTGAATCTAGATTAATTACTTTCCCTATTGAGGTAATGAAAGCATCCAGAGTTCATGTTTTACCTATCTCAGATCAAGTCTTTAACGTTTTAAAACAACAATACGAAATCTCTGGTGATCAAATACTGGTATTCCCTGCTATTTACAGCAAGAAGAATGAAGGCATGTTGGCAAAGGAAACCCTTAATAGCATGTTGGAGTACATTGGTCTAAAAGGTGTCACAACCCATGATTTTAGGGCTACAGCTTCAACACTATTATATGAGAAAGGATACGAAGAGGCTTGGGTTGAGAAGCAATTAGCGCATGCTGAATCAAACAAAACAAAAGCTTCGTACGATCATTCTAAGCACTTAAAACCAAGGCGTAAAATGATGCAAGATTGGGCTGATATTGTGGATAGCTGGGGCACATGAGATGAATATTATTAATTCTATTGAAAAATTTAAAAATGAAATTCAGTCTCGCCCGGAAGATGCTACAGGATACAATCTCAATATTGGCAGGTTTGTTAAAAGAGAAGGCGTAGTAGATTTTTACTATTATATTCCATCCAGAAAATGGAGAAATCACACAGCCCCAAATGATCTAAATTTAATACTCCCAATCGATGACACGTTTTTAAAAAACTTATTTATAGAAATATCTTTACTTCCTACACAAGAATCCGTATTAATTTATTTAGAAAATGAAATTAAAATCTATAATTTTTTAAATCCAGTTTAATATGTGCGCAAACTATGAACTCATAGCTAGAAGTCTAGCTCAATTTATTAATTTATATAACAAAGCCAGATTATGCATATCAACAAAAAAGTTGAAGCTCTTTCAGACAGTAAAAATTTAAAAAACCTATGAAACTACGATCAATATTCAGATAAAATAATCACTTACCAATGAAACTAAATAGAGGAAACTATGACTTCTTTACTAGAACAAATTGAAAATGCGCGTATGCAAGTACATACAGACTCTTATCCAATGTCAATCGGAGAGCTTATCAATTTGTATGATGACGGGGAGCTTGATATTCACCCTGAATTTCAACGTGTTTATCGTTGGTCTGAAGAACAGAAAAGTAAGTTAATTGAATCTATTTTATTAGGAATCCCCCTACCCTCAATTTTTGTAGCTCAAAGAAAAGATGGTATTTGGGATGTAGTTGATGGATTACAACGTATTTCAACTATTCTCTCTTTTCTAGGAAAACTAAAAGATGAAGATGGAAAACTTCTAAAACCCCTAACTTTACAGAAAACCAAGTATTTATCCGCTTTAGAGAATAAAGTATGGGAAAACCCTCATTCGCCAGAATCTGAAGTTGACATAGAGATAAAGCGTATTTTTAAACGTGAAAAAATTGATATTAAAATTATAAAAAGAGAGAGTGATAATGATACAAAGTTTGAACTTTTCCAAAGGTTGAATACTGGTGGCTCTAAACTTTCGGATCAAGAAGTACGTAATTGTATGTTATTAATGCAAAATCGAGAAGCTTACTTCTGGTTAAAAGATTTAACAACTAATGCAGAATTTTCTAATACATTGCCAATTTCAGATAAGCAAACTGAAGAGTGTTATGATCAAGAACTTGCAACACGATTCTTTATTCAACGTTACAGTGACGAAAAAATTAGAAAAGAACATACAGATGTAGCACCATATCTCAATGCGGAATTAAATAGAATCTTTCAAGAGAAGAGCAGTTTCAATTATAATCATGAAAAAGAAGTTTTTTTACATACTTTTCGGATAGCAAGCTCAGCTCTTGGTGAGGATGCTTTTAAAAAATTCAATCACACTAAAGAAAAGTATGAAGGTCCACTATCTCTGCCTGTATTCGAGGCAATGTCTGTTGCCTTATCTAAACTTATTGAATCCCATAAATACGATGATCCAACATTAATTAATCTATTCAAAAGTAGCACAAAAGAATTAACTGCCAATCAAAAATTCATAAGCTCTCAAGAAAAAAGAGTTCGACCGCTTGATAGAATGATTCAGATGGCATCAATAGGGCAAGAAATTTTAAAATGAAAATCCGCACCGCCTATGAATTAGACTCAAGTATTGATCATGATATTGCTTGGAGAAAACGGGAGTTCACCACTTTAAAATTCTTAATTCAAGGTACTAGAAACCATGAAAGAAATATTCTCATAAGGGCCGCCGTAGTTTTGCTTTACTCGCATTGGGAAGGTCATATTAAACATTGTGCCTTAGTTTACCTAAACTACTTGAATCATAAGGGATATAGTTATGAACAATTGAAAGAAAACTTTCTATTGTTAAGTCTTAACGATCGCTTTAAACAAGGTTTTTCCATCAAAAAATTTCCATCTCAAAAAGAAATTTTTGATTACATCCATAGTCCTAGACATGAAAAGTTTAATATTGATGAAGCGATTGTAATAGATGTGGAATCCAATTTGAAATATGACATTGTTCTAAACATTCTTAAACAATTAGGTTTAGATGATAAGTCTTATGAACTAAAGCAAAATTTCATAGACTCAAAGCTAGTACGATGTAGAAATCATATTGCCCACGGTGAATTTTTACCAATTGATGATATTATTGACACCTACAATGAACTAGAAAATGAGCTTTTAGATATGATTCAGCTATTTCAAAATTTGATTAAAAATGCTGTAAGTAATCATGATTATTTAAAGAAAACCTCTTAAGAGGTTTTCTTTATTGGTATGTCCTTAATCACCTGAACAGTTAAATGTCGTAAGCGAATTCGACTATTTAAAAAATTATTAGTTTTCTCTGATTTTAATATTTTCATCAATTTATTACATTCAGCTAAAGAATTATTTTTAGGTTTTATTACTATCATATGATTTTCAACAGCTACCATTTCATTTAAATCAATTAAACTAGCAGAGGCTCTATATTTATCCCCAGGACTAGAGGTTCTCTTAACGATTATAAATGGAGGAGAAATAACTGTACCTTTAAATCGTCTCCTTTCTTTTGCCATGGATAGAGTTTCCCATGAAGGAGTATTCCTTGAATGAAAATATGCGTATTCAGGCCCGATTTCTGGGTCGCGATAAGCAACTAAAGGCCCTGTTCGAACTTCAAACTTTTCAGATAACGGTATATAGTTTCCAAAAGATTCTTGCCATTTGATTTGTATGTTCTGATCTTCAGTAACTATATTTCCAAATAGTAAAAAAACATCTACATCTGTTTTTTTATTAAATCTTCCCCAAACTTGACAAGTAGCAATAGTTTTTAAAGAACAAAAATCTCTAAATAAACGATATCTACTTCCAGATCTTAGCACATCAGGTAGGATTGCCGAAAAACAACAACCTTCAGGTAAAATTCTTATAAAATGGTCAAAAACAATCCCAGCAGCGTTTATTTTCCCACTTTTCCAATAGTACTTATTAGGAGATGGCCAAATTGAGAATGGTGGATTCATAATAGCATGTGTAACCTGAAAGATATCTTTCTTAGTAATTGTTAAAGCATCTTTAACTTTAATATTAACTAGAAAAGATAAGGCTTCCTCTAAAGTACAATCTTTTTGCACACCTCGTCTCAGAGCTTCAATTACTAATCTTAATTTAGTCGACTCCACAAAAGATTCATGAATATCATATCCCCACAGAACCGTCCCCCATTTCTGTAATGTATTTGATAAATTCCTCTCAACACCTAAAACTCTAGAACATTCAATTAGCAGGTTTCCTGCCCCGCATGTTGGATCTAGTACCACTGACTCAAAGGTGATTGCCCTTAAAAGATTTTTTACAGTAGCAGTAGCTAAGATTTGTCCAGTAAAAAAACTTCCCGCTTCACGCATTTCATCAATTGTCAAAAGCTCCCTTAAGACCAAGTCAATTGAATCTAAATCAATTGCGGCATCCAATGACATTAAATTTGTTTGTTCAATAGCAACTTTTAAACTTTCGTTTAAGCTAATCAGTCGATTCATTAAGAAAACTGCAGAAAATTTGAAAAAATTTTAACATTTAAAACAATAAAAAACCACAGATTAAAATTTAAATTATTGTTTTTAATGAAAATAATATATTTATATAAAAATTAAACTGCAGAAACAATAATATATATATTTTAGATATTTTATATGGTTTACACAGATCCTAAGTGCTTTGTGCCAGAAAAGCCAGCAGATTTGACAGCAAAGAACATCGAGTATGTTTTTGATAGTGAAGATAAATTCGAATTATCTTATGATGAGCTATTAGAGATAATTGAAAAGACTAGATTGGCTGGACCGCAACTTGTACCACTAATTGGCAATATTGATTGATATCGATTTAAATTTAATAAAATATAGGTTCTCACAATGAAAAGAGCAATTATTACGGCTAACTATGGATCATTTTACAATCAAATGGGCCAAGTCACTGAAATACTAACAATAGATGACTTATTGTATTACTCGCTATATTGGGATCAGGTTGTTATACCATGTAACAATGCAATCTATAATGAGCTGCCTCAAGAAAGTGATTTTCTAAGTGCAGGAATAGTAATAAGACCAACAGTCCAAACAAATTGGATGATGAGTGGTGATTTTCAAAGTATTGCAACTCAGGAACTTATCAACACCTACAAATATTTCAAAAAAACACAAACTGATTCAGATTTTACTATACATCACAATATTATAAATACATTTGATGGGTTCAGTGGGGCACCTTTCATCAAGCAATCTGCTATAAGGGTTGGATTAGCAAATTGCTTACCTTACCCAACTAATATAAATATCTATGATCTTTTGGAATTTAAAGAAAAAAGAAAAGATGAATTAGCAAGTTTGCACAAGTATCTTACAGAATTATATTTTGATATAGTCAACACGCAACATTCACAAGATTTAAAACAACTACAAGTTCTCAATGATTTTGAAAAATCAATTAACGACTTAAAACAGTCTATGAATGAAAAATTCCCTAACAAATTATTTTTCAAAAATTTGATTTCTGAGCTCAAGCTTGATATTGCAGAAGTTAGTTCAGTAGCGACTGCAGATATTGCATTGTCAACATTCCCAAACTTAACTGTTGTAAGTGGAATAACCGTAACAGCTAAAAGAGTAATTACTACAATTTTAAAAGAACAGACCGCAGATACACACTTAAATTATATTAAATCAAGTATTAAGGATGGAATAGTTCCTAGGTAATTTTTCTGAACGGAATTTTACTATTTTCAGAGTATTCCTTTAATTTAGTAAAATTCTGTTCATCCAGAAGTACAATTAAAGTTCCATGCTTTAGGCTTAAAAATACTATATAGATTGGCTCTTCAATTTTAACCACGTCCGAAGCTACTTCCGAAAAGCTAAAGAAATCTAAACCAGCCACTATAAATAGTTTTCCTGTTAGGTTTCGAAGAAAAAGTCTATTTCGTAAAAGTCTTTCAAAAAATTTCATATTGTCTCCTAATCCCAGTATGAACCAAAAAATAAAGCCCTCATCAGAGGGCTTTTACTATTATTTTTTCTATAAAATCTTGATTTAAATATTTCACCAATTAAAATAAATCCTATTTTCAACTTAAATACTTGATAACATGAACTATGAAGAAGTAAAAGACTTAACTCTTCAATTAAGCTACAGAGATAAATTTAGACTTGCTCAACTACTTATTCAAAATGGAAGAAAGGAAGAGGAAGAGCAATATGTTGAAAAAGTAAAAGAAGAAGTAAATATTGATATTTCTTATATTATTGAGCGCCTACTAAAAAGTCGCCCAAGAAAGTTGCAATCTTTGATGAATTTTATTGATGCAATGTTTCAATTTAAAGGATCAATTTCTGAAGATGAAAGGCTAAAGGTAATAGAATTATTAAAAAGGAAAAAAGTTTTAACTGTTGATAATAATAAGGTGACTTACTTAATCTGAATTAATTAACTATCTGTTACCTCTTAAGCCCAAAGCGCTTTTACACATAGCCTTCTTGTACATTGTTATTGATAGTGTATGCAGCATGAAGGCAATAGACACAAGATACAGGCGCTAAAGATAAATGAAATCACTGAGCGCCCACAGTGATAAATTACTTTTTTAAGAATAGGTCACGCTCGGCTGCACGGCGACGAACAAGGCCATTCAAGACTTTACCCCTGCCCTTATTCCAGACTGCAAACTGTTCTGCAGCGCCAGATAAATCACCTTTATTTAGTATGGCTAATAGAGTTGATTTTTTTAATGCTGTCTCACCGATGTTATAGGTTAAAGATACAAGAGCATCAAATTGATTCTGATTGACAACAATTGTTAAAGCACTATTTACAGCGTTTTCAAAGCGCTTAAGGTCATAAGCAAAATATGCCTTAGCTTGCTCTACGGTACAGGTATCACCTTTTTTAACCTTAGTGCCATCAGGATAAACCGTTGTACCAAAGCCGATGGTCCGGACACCTGCAGGGCAAAGATAAGCTTTTAATTCCAGATCTTCAAAACTTGTGATTAGGTTAATGCCTGTCTGACTGGTTGTCATGCTTAATCCAGTCACAAGACCATCTGCGGCCTTATTCAATTGATCAACTTGGGCTTGTGTAAGTCTGCCGCCAGCTAACACCCGTGCAGCATCAAAAAATGGTTTTCTATCCATCCTACTTTCCTCTTGATGTGAAAAAACCGCCATACGGCGGCATTTGATTTCTGGATCTATTAAAAATTGTCTTTAAAATCTTTTAGCTCTTTGCCGACTTCTAAAATCGTTGCGTCCTCTCGATCATTCACATAGTTAAAGGTCCAACGAATGATTGCCCAAAACGGTAAACCTGTTGTAAAGAAAATCCCACCGATCGCACACATCCCCGCCCAGGTGGTTGCATAATCATGCATAGCGAAATGCTGGATGATAAATCCACCTGCACCAATACTGCCTATAACCGTTGTTATCAGACTCACTACCCACTCACTACGAGAGCGCGGCATGCGAGTCATTACAACAACTAAATACCCCAATAAAACTACAACAGCGATAATTGCTGCTAAGCCATACATTTTGATTGCTACCGCCCCTGCGCTACTACTAACTGGCTCTGCCATTTACTTTCTCCAGATAAAGAAAAACCGCAATTAAGCGGCTATTTTTATTTCATTAGGTCTATACTTCGATTTGATATACAACGCCCTCAGGCGCACTTCTCTTTATGTCATTTCCGCTAATATATACTTTCGCTCCTACGCTAAATACTGTGGCACTGGTACAAAGCACAAGCCCTGTACCGTCAGCCACTAATACCTTGTAATTTGGATGATCTGCGCTTTGAATTGTTCCAATAAACTCAGGTGTTTTGGGCAACATATCAAAGAACCGGTTAAAGATATTACTCACGATTCACCCTCTCAATTGATACGGTTTGATTCACAAGCTTATGCGTAAATGAACCACTGACACCATCGACTATGCCCCACCAATCGCCGTTAAAAGCAACTAGCTCGCCAGGTAAGCACAAGCCGATTTGTTGAGTAATTGGCATCAACAAACTGTGATTCTCTACAAGCCCGGCTTTGGCCAGCACTTCACGGCCCTTGCTATGCATCACCGAAATTGATGTAAGCAATGAACTATTGATCGACTCTTGAAGTACATCACCTGCAGTGCCTATGCGTTTATCCTCCATTTCTTTTAAGAGTGGTGTGGTGTGGTCGGTAACTGAACCAGGAGTTAAAGCTTGACGATAACCACGATGCAACTGTTGCTGATGCCCCAGTTGCTTGATCCATGCCACCAATAACAATTTGCCAAGACGTTGCAATTTTTTGCAGAGCATTTCCAATAGTGTTAGGCAATTCAGCATAGGCAGCTTCAATTGCTCCCTTTTGGCTTTCTAATGCTTTTAGTACGCGCTCTGCACCTAATTCGCCGTTTTCGGCCATCTTGCGGAGTTCACCAGTAGTTACTCCCAACCCTTTGGCTAAGGCTTCGGCTAATCCGTACCCATTCTCCATCATGGAGTTAAATTCTTCACCACGAAGAACACCGCCCTGCATGGCTTGAATGAATTGCTGGACTGCAGCTTCAGAACCTTGAACTGAGCCTCCACCAAGTTTGATAGCCTGAGTTACAGTTTTAGTTAAATCTAATGCTTGTTGCTGGGTCATACCCATATCTTTGGCAACGGTATTTAATTTAGCAAAAAGCTCAGCAGTGGAATCAAGACTTGAATTTGTAATTAGAGCAATCTGATGAACACCGGCAATTGCTGATTTAAAATCACCTGTATCTTTAGTTGCTAATTGAATACGTGCTGAAAGATTTGCATAACTGTCAGCAGCTTCAGCAAGCTCCTTTACGCCTAAACCAACGCCAAGTGCTGCCATTGCACCTACAAGTGCATTCACAGCGAACTTTGCACCATTAATACCCTGATCAAAGCCAGTGGTGTTTGCCTTTAAATTCAATAAAAAATCTAAGCTATTAGTAGCCATGCACTTTCCTCTGGATGAAAAAAAACCTGCATAAGCAGGTTTTAATTAACTTTCACAATACTTTTAAGCAATGTAATAATTGATGTTAAATTGGGCAGTCTTTCGATTTTGTGGTTATCATTTTTCTATCAATAGCACTACACGTAATCAATATACTCCCATCGTTAGTACAAACCCGTGCTGTATAGGCTATATCAGAATCAACCAATACAGCGGATTTGTATTCCGTTCCAGCTACTGCCAGTTGAACAGATAGAGCCTTTTGTTTGCATTCATCAAAACCCATGCTTGAAGAAGGTGGAGTATTGTATTTTCGAGATTCACGTTCTTTTTCCTCAGCTAATAAACGCTCTTCCCTTAACTTTTCACCCCTCTCCCTCTCTTCTTTATAACTTTTCAACTTTTCTTCCTGTGCAATTAATTCTTGGCTAGCGGTTCCATTTTTTAATGCTCTTACATCAGAAGCACGGAATGCCATTCCAGAAAACACTGTTAATATTAGCCATATTACAATGAATACACTTTTAGCAACTTTTCTATTGAGTAAAATAGATATTTTATTTTGAACTATAGGCAGCAAAAAGATCGCTCCAACTATTGTCAAAAGTGCACCTAAAATACTACTGGATATTAATGTAATCCCCCTCAAAATAAGGAAAACCCCGACCACCCAGGATATAATGTTTATCATTTTGTGTGTCTTTGAATTATCCATTCTTATTATCTCACTTACTTCTTACATCAATTTTAAAAACTTTCTTGTTGCAGATAATGACAGTATATAAAGACATATCAATTTCGTATTTATACTCTGTAGCTGCACAAACTTCGCCGTTTTCGTTATACACAAAGTAACGTGGTTTTGATCTGCCAAGTTTGGATAGCATACTTTCTTCTGTATCCCCCAAGAAAACAGCCTCTGTTGATGTTCTAATTGACTTTGTGTCGTAAGCAAATGCACTTACAGATAATAAAATAGACAAAGCCCCTACTAATAAGTATTTCATTTAATCAACCATTTGTTATTTATCGCACATAATTTATCAAATGGATGAAATGAAGTCATTAAAAAACCCACCGAAGTGGGTTAATTGTCTTAGCAGTGCTTTGTTGAAAACCTTTCTAAATTTTGGTCAATTGTTCTCAGCTTTCGCCCAGAGATAATAGTGTATAGAAGCACCAAAAATAATAAAGGAGATAATACGAATAACATTAGACTACCATTGGAAGTCACGTTACGTGCCATTAGTCGACACGCACTTACATTAAAATCCCAAATTTTAGAATTCATTGCTCTAAATGACCTACTTTTCGAAACACCACTGTCGAATTCTTTAGATGATTGATAATCTGCAAAACTTAAGATCATTTCTACAGCTGTAAGTCTGCGACCCATCAATTTAGAGTCTTTTATGAATTCGTGTGTGTGTTCTATATATTCTTTTTCAGAACCATTAAAACTCTCATTTTGCTTAAGCGTATAAATATCAAATTCATGCTTTAACAAATCCATATCTGCTTCAAAAAGTTCATTATTGGTTTTTAAAATAACACCTTGATAAAAAAGATGTATGATCGCCAATAAGAACAAGACTAACAAAAGAATACTCATTATATTTCTCCTGTTGTTTGACTGCCTATCTTAAGTTGCAACTCATCTTTAAGCTGACTAATCAAATCATTTTGTTTTGATAATTGTTCAACATGTCGTTTTCTCAACGCTTTTATATAAACCCATGTAAGTATTAAAGTCATGACGAAAAGGCTATACCCCGTAACAACATATTCCTTAAAGTTATTGAAAAACTCTAAGGAAATTTCACTCAATGTTTCTGCTGGTAGCTTAAACAGTAATACAAGAACTACCACCAACAGTCCAAAAAATGGGAATTGGCCCGTATTGATCGCGTGTACACCGATATCTCTGACTGCTCTAGCCCAAGAATAGCTTTGCTCGGTGCCTTGTGAATCATTCAATTCTATTTCACTCATAAAAAATAACTTACAGATGAGTTAAAAAAATTTAGATAACAATCCTGATATCCAAATCCGTGAGTACAAAACTTCAAATTACAATTGTACCCATTCTATTTTGTGAAAATTAGCATATTTAGGATTATTGTCAATGAGATTCCGTTACCACAAGTGAATCTTTGTTTCAACATGTGCTGTTATTAAAACTCGATTTCAGCACATATTTTGTACACAATATGATTTATAGCATATTTTTTAGTCTTTCATTTAGGGTTTTAGTTATCCAACTGTTTTAAAAACTTATCCCACCCCTGCTGCTTTGCATTATTCGCAACACGAGTAGCAATTGCATACGATTTGATTTGCTGCCGTTCCAATGCTTGTGCCTCTTTCACGTAGTGCAGGAAAGCGCCGTATGTCATGTCCATGATGTCATTGTGTCTATGGCCACTCTTAATCAAGTAAGCGAATGAACGAAACCAACTGACCTCTTTTGTTTCTTTTTTTGTCCTATTATGTATTTTATCTTTTTTAAAGTATGTCTCATTCACTTCAAAGATCTTTAGAACAAGCTCTGCAATGGCCTTTGTTTGCGCCGTATTCTCGATAAACGTTTTAGGGCTTAATGTTGTCGCTATTGAAACCAAACCCATGATATTGAGCATCTGAGGCTCGATTAACGGCGTGATTGTTTCTATTGAATAACTTTCTAAAGCATCTTTGATCTTAATTGCATAAATTGAAAATCGAGCTAAGTCTTTCACTTGGATCTGCTTCACTTCAATTTTTTGATCAATGAATGTGTGGGGCAATGATTCATTGTTTACAATAAAAAAGTCATTCATAGAAAAAATCCTAAAAGTACAGGCACAAAAAAAGACGCTTATGCGCCCCTGTGCCTGTAGTTATTTGGTTTACGGCGTTGCAGGAATATTCACAAAGTGGCCATATAAGCCAAGCTTTGAATCGCTAGCCTTGGAAATATCAGAAAGTGCTTGGCCTTGAATCTGGTATTGCCCAAGCTCTTCATGAATCAATGGGAAAGTTACCTCAGGTGATTTTTTAGTTCGCCATAACTTCATTGCTACTTTGTTGCCATTCGCCGTGTTCACCCCTGCAAAGTAAAGCAGATATTCCTGCTCTAAATCAGATGCAATTGTGGTTTGAGTTACGGCACCAGTTTTGAAATCCATTGTTAGCGGCATAGTCAGGCCAGCAACATCGGTGAACTTGATTGTTCCAAATACTGGATCAAGAACATATTTAGTGGATGCAACTTCAACTGGTGTTGCTGTTGAATCCTTTACCACCACATCTGACAAGTTGTATGCATCAAGCAAAATCATTTGATTGGCCACAACAGTACCCAATGACTTACCTGTGACGGTTTCAGATGGAATTTCAAAGTTTTCACCTGAAAGAATGTATTTAATATTCTCTGCATTGGCCTCTTCAATGGTACCTGAGAAAGTCACACCAGTCGTTTGAACCATGGTGAAATCGGTTGTTCGCTGTCCTGAGGTACTTTCTTGATGCTCAAGAACATCGGCTGTAATTTCAACTTCAAATTCTGGCATATTGCCCAGCTCTCGAAGTGCACCAACAACACCGTTAACGATCGGGGCTAAATGAAACATACCCTGTAATGAAATATAGTCTTTAGCCATCTAGTTTGGCCTCCGTTTTAGTAGGTTTTGCTTTGGGTGTTTCAACTGGCTCAGGCACATGTTCTTTAATGTTTCCCTTGCCTAAATGTTCCAGAATCTCTGAATCAGATAGACCTGCTACAAAATCACCTGGTACGAATCGCCCGATTGGTTTTACTGCTTCATATAGCTTGGACATAAGGACCTCAAAAGCTATTAATTAATTGACACTCGAACAAATACGGCAACCATAACTTGCCCGCTGCTGACATGTGCTGCACACCCGCATTTGCTCTCTTGAATTGTTTGAATCCTGCAATTTGAGGATTAAAACCTTGCATACGCTTTAATATTTCAACAATCATCGGACTGGCAGCATTTCGGATCAGCGTTGTATCTTCAAGCTGTGAACCGGCTTCCTCAACGCACAGCACAACAAGCCATTGTTGGTAAACAACACTTGCTGAACCATTGCCTGCTGACTCTCCCACTCGATCATCCACATAGATGATGCTGATTGACGGCGCAACCGCAGAACACTCAAGCATGTCATCTACCGAGAACGGCGTGTATCCGCTGTTTTATCAGCCTTAGGTGTTTTAGCCGATGCTGCAGCTAAATCAGCTTCCAGTTTTGTGACTTTGGCCTTCAGATCCGCAACCTCACCTAAGGCTTTGTCCTTTTCTTCAGTAAGTTGCGTGTTGGATGCCTTCAGATCCGCTACCTCACCTAAGAGCTTTTTCAAATCACTTGCTGATTCATCAGACGGCGTTTGCTCTGGTGCTTTGTACTCTTCAATGACACCAGAAACTAAAAGGGCTTGAAGATGATCAACTTCAAGCCCTTGGATTTCTTCACCTGGTCTAAAATGACCAATGGATTGTTTTGCAATGTACTTTGGCATTTAGCTCTCCTTAAACAAAGCCACGACCACCAACCAAACCATTCTTATTGTTAGGTACAGCGAGTGGTGAGGATTCAGCCAGCATTTGAATACTTGATGGATTCTTTTCCTGCCATTGATTCAAAAAGAATTCCAAAGGTTGCCCAAAAGCTTCAATATTCTGAATCGCACAATGAGCAATCCATCCATTTGCGTCAGTCACCATGCCGAAGAAATCTTCGGGAATGAAACGCTCTACATTTCCATTCATATTGTGAGTCCCGTCATAAGTCCAAATTTGTACATTATCAACCGTACCTCGGAACTGTGGTTTAGATGGATCATCAAATGTCGGTGTAATCGGCACGCTAATGGAAGCATAAGGTTTAATGAACTTTTCCTTAAACTCATCATTTTGGATTAAGGCATTAAATACCTTAGATGAGGTCAATGCCAGATTAGGTGCAACACCCGCATATTCAACAGAAATATTGATCATGCTTTGCATATCCTGAACTGGTGTAGCATTTGCAAGATTCCACTTCACTAACGGTGCAAAGTTACATGCTGAATCGCGGTTGTAGTCAACGGTATATGATGGGAAATCCGCTGATGCAAATGTGGTTTTGCCGTAAAGCAAAACATCACGGGCAATCAGTAGTTTTCGATTTTCAATCGACTGACGCAGATAAATCGCCTTTTGAGCCTGATCAATTAATAGCAATTCAGCATCACTTAAACGATTCGATCCTGTTGCGACAATCCCATAACGGCGTAACTGAGTTACTAATGCCGAATCTTGAACATCACTAGGCACAATTGTCACCATAGGCTTTAAGTAAGCCGGTTTAACAAAACCAACTTTGCCTGATTCAGCAACATTGATTTGGCGACCTGCAACATTCGGGCTTACAAATGGTGCAAGTGGTGTGGCTGTATTCAACTCACCCACAGGCACTTCTTTTTTAGAGTAAGAAACACGTTGAGGAAAGAAACGATCCATCAACCATGTATCTACCTTTTTAGTGGTGTCAGTTAATAAAACGAGCTGAGGAATATCCAACAGTTCGACTGGTGCATTTTGAAATGTAAAACTAACGCTCATGATTTACCCCACGACTTTGCGTAATTCGATTTTGTTCTTTAGTCCCTGTGCTCGGACTGCATCCACCTGATTGGTAGTGAGCTTGGTACCATTAACTGTTACCACAGCAATATCAAAAGCCCCTTGCACATAAATCGGCATTTCAAGCCCATTCGCTGCATGGTACGTGGATTGCTCCACCGTCATGTCCTCTATGACAATGGCATGCCAGTCACCAACCACTCCACTTGTAACTGCAGGATGTGTAGCAACATTTGCTGCGCTAACAGCAATTAAGTCACCACGTTTGTAAGCTGTTGCCGTTGTTGGCTTTACGTTTTCGGTACGTACGCCATCACCAACCACAAGTTGGCGACTTTCGATTGTTTGTGTAATTGTGCTTCCCATGATTGGTTCCTTTATTTCTGTGCTGCTGCAAACTGGTTAAAGGCTTGATCAAGTGTTGAACCTTGTGCTTGACCTACACCTGCCGATCCACCATTGGCCTGATGAGTAAACAGGTGTGCTAATGCTGGGTTAGGTTGATTCGCTGGCGTTGTATTCGGAGTTTGTTGCCCACCTTGACCACCTGCAGAGAATTGGCGAAGTTGCTTAGAAGCAAAAGCAAATGTTGTATCGTCCATTGCTGTATATGCAGTTTTATCCTCTGTACTGAATTGAGTTTTCAATTCTGTTTCAAGTGCAGCGATATCTTCAGAACGTTTCGATTCCTTGAACTGCTTTAATTCAGTTACAGCATTGTCACGTTCGGTTGTCAGCTTTTGATTATCAGCTTTAAGTTGTTCTAACTCGGTCACGTCTGTGTCCTCTTGCTTGTTAAAATGTTTATCTGAGCGCACCTTAATTTCCTCGTACAAATACAATGGAAAGCATTGGCTATTACCAGCCACATGAAGATCCGGAACCACATCTGTCATCAAAACTGAAAAGCCCTTGTGGTCATTGCCAGTGTGAACACAGATGACCAAGTTTTGTGTTAATCCATTTTTGGTCATGCTGCAGCTCCCTTGGTTTGTTTAAAGCCCAATTCGAATAGGTATGGGATATATGGTTTTTGTTGAACAGGATCTGATATCAGAGTTGCCATGCGTTTAGCGGCTTGCTGCCATTCCTCGCCACGTCCACAAAATGAATCTTTGATTTCAGGATGAAAAACCAATTGTCTTGCAAAGGTATACAGCTGCTTATCTGACGCAAAGGTAATCACGTCAGGGATGGTGTTTTCAGAATGCGATTGCTGGCCATTAGAATTTTTGTTTTCAGAAAACCGTTGTGCTGGTGTTTTCATCTTCGCGTAAACCAAGATCGAATTCTTGTAGTGACCACCAGTCCAGAATGAATTGCTTATCAACTGGATGATCTGTAACCAATGGGTATACAAAATTCTTTTGTTCAGCATCGCCAGCACAACGCTTCGATTCATCAGCACGTATGCCAATCGCCGTGGGTATATTTTTTGGCTTTAACCCTAAACTTCGAAGGTAGGAATCCATCGGGCGGATCTTTAATTCTCGTGTACAGTGCTTGTAGACAATATTTGGAATGCCATACTTTTCAATCATTGATTCAAAGAGATCTGTATTCCGAGTCGCTGTCTCAAATGAAACGATTTTATGTGTGGTTCCTACACGCTTTTCAGGATGTATGATAGGTTCTAACCAAACCGTATTGAAACCAAGCTGATCATCACAGTTACGGACAAACTCTATAGTCTTTTCATGCTCCAAGCCCGTATTTGCAAAAGTGACAATGAAGTCATACGTGTGACTAAAGTTATTGAGCAGGTAGTACGTCATGTAAGCAGATGTACGCCCACCACTAAAACTAATGTGGTAAGGTTTTTTCATGCATCACCGCCCTGGTCTTTCACTTGAATGAATCGACCGAACATTATGATTTTGTCTGCCCTAATTAGACTTGAGATAATTAGTCCAGCATCGCCGTAGCTCATGCGGTGGGTTTGGTGTAATGCCTCGACAAGCTCATCACGAGTTACTGCAGCATTTGCCTCATCACGATTGATTTTGCGTAAATTGGCTTTTCGAACATCTAACAAATTATTTAAGGTTCTTAATGCTGGCTCATACCACGACTGGATTGCTTGGATCTGTTTGTGTTCAGGAAGTTTAGAAGAACTATTCATGAAACCTCCTTTTGCGAATCAATCGCTTGCTCTAGGTGCTTCAGCTGATCACGGTACTTGGCCACAAATACGCGTACATCCGCATAACTCTCAAGATGACCGCATGGGTTGTCCCACATATCAACCTGCATTTTTAAACCACCGTCATAACTCATGCCTGGTTTAATTTCGCCACGTGGACCGCCACAGTGCATACATACCCATGGCAATGTCACCGTCATGCTTCTATAGCCTTCATGATCTGCAACCGCAGGAATTGTGATTTTTTTCGCTTGTGTAGCGATTAAAAAACACAAGTCTTGATTAAACTTGTCCGCTGTTTCTTGATTTGATATAGTTGTCATGTTCTTGATCCCCTTGATTAATGAACACTGCTCAAAGCTCGAATTGCAACTTCGGGCTTTTTGCTTATCTGGAATACGGAAATAATTGTTTTGAATACATTTATGTATTCGCTTGAATACTTTGTATTCTTTGATTTCTTTAGCAATTCGATTGATGATTGGCCTAAATCAATTTGAAGTTTTAAATCAATGGCCTCTCTCATCCATTTCGCTCGATTACCATCAGCCAGATCATCTACTAGCTGCTTTATTTCGGTAGGTACGCGTGTCGTCAAAGGTTCTAAAAGCTTTGGTTTTATGTTCTGCATTGCTGTAACTCCACAATCGGGGTTTGGAATTCCTTTAGGGATGGGCATAAATCCACTGCTTTGAATTTCCCATCTGTAGCCTTTTCAGCACGGATCGCTACGAGTTCAGACATGTTTTTATTTTGTCGTACCCATCCGGATACTGATGGTTGGGAGACTTTTAGGGCATTGGCTGTATTTTCTTGCCCTCCAAAGTGATCAACCAAAGATTGATAGATGTTTTTATGTAACTCACTCATGGTTATATCCTGTGTAAAGATATAGCCATATTATAACTATAGTTATTATCAGTCAATAACTATAGTTATTTGATTACTTATAACCAAGGTTATATATTGATTTAAAAAAGCGATGCGCGGTTTATGACTACACTTAAAGAGAGATTAAAAGAGTCTCGAAAGAAAGCTGGAAAGACACAAGCTGAAGTAGCTGAGGCAGTAAAAATGTCTCAACCTGCTTATCAAGCACTCGAGTCAGGTAAAAATCAGAAATCTTCATTTCTACCTGCTATTGCTAAGTTCTTAGGTGTTGACGCATATTGGCTTCAAACTGGAAACGGGGAAGATCAGAGAAAACCCCAGCACATGAACTTTGTTCCACCTATTGATTTGACTCCCAATGAAAGTTCACGGCAAACGCCTGTTTTATCCTGGGTGCAAGCTGGTGACTTTAGTTACGTGCTGTCTAGTGACCTGTCTAGCGCCATAGACTGGATACCTTATGATTCAAGAGCAGGTGCAAACGGCTTTGCATTAATTGTAAAAGGTGCGTCTATGGAACCTGATTTTAAGGCTGATGAATTTATCTACATTAATCCAACCTATCAAATAGATGAATTAAACACTGGTGCTTTGGTGGTGGTGGCTTGTAACGGGGATAGCGAAGCTACTTTTAAGAAACTTATATCAGAGGATGGTAATTATTACCTGCAGCCATTAAATCCAAATTGGCAGCCACAACTCATGTCTCTTGACCATACATGCCGACTGGTTGGAAAAGTGGTTGGTAAATACACGAGATATTAAAGGAAGTCTTAATAATGATCGCAACACTAAATAAATCCAAAACAACATTATCTATTAACAAACAAGAATTTAAGGTGGCATTAGGAAAAATAGGTGATGGTATTGATAAACAGATAGCTTCACTTAAAAAAGCCAAGCAAAGTTATGACGCTGCTGAAATGGCACGCGAAGTTATTAACGAAGCAAATATCTTTGAGGCAATAATTGAAGGATTTAACGAAGCGGAAGAGACCAATCTAAAGCTGGCTGATATAACCAATCTTGACGTAGCACAAGGATGGATAGATGAATTTTTGGAAAAATATAGTGCTTAAAGGTATTGGGTTCAATAAGTATAAAATCTAAAACTGTGAACCCGACACAGTCCTTAGAATGATCGGGCGGAGAAAATGAAGTGGTCGACAAAACTGAAATCAGTAAACCTATTGAGATCAAAGATAATTCATTAGAAAGGGTTGCCTTTGATTTAATGGATAAAATTTCTTATGCAGAAACTTATTACAATAATGATAAGTTCAAGCAAGAGAACCCTAGAGAGTATTATTTGAAGCTATACAACCAGTGCCACAAGACTGTTAGCCGCACAAGTATTGATATTGATAAGCTTTTAGAGGATTAATCATTCTCTTTACTGAAGAGCTCTTCTTCGATTTTATTGATGTTGAAAATTATTGCATCAGCGTCATTGATACCAGATTGAATAAATTCAATAACCAGTTTTAGTTTTTCATTGTGATCTAACATAGTGAAACTCCAAACAACCCACCCAGTGTGGGTTTTCTTTTGTCTATTAAAGCATAATTATAACTAAAGCGATAATTTTATAATTATATTCTTGACTATTAAAATAACTATAGTTATATTTTACCTCATAAACAGCAAAAAGCCCTGATCAACTCTCACACCGAACAGGGCTCTTCACAACATGAGGTAGATTATGGAACAAAATGTTTTAAATCACAATCGCAGCTTTGCATTTCGCAAGAGTCTGTTAAAAAAATGCGCAGCTGCAACTTTCGGTGTTGGTGTTTTGACTGGTGCATACGCATTAGTAACAAAGCCAGTCGAAGTATCGCCCTCATATAACTACGCAAACACACAATCAACTTACGGCGTGTTAGCAGTTCAAATCACATCAACAACCACTGGCCAGGCCGTAGTAAATCTTGATGGATTTAGAGTTTATACAAGCTTTGACTTTGAACTGGTTGATGAATGGAACGGTGCAATTGGCGGAGAACAACCAACAATTCATATCACCAACTTGGCTGTTGATCAGGTATTCACCCCAGATGGTGGTAGTTACGGCGATTTCACCAATGCTGATGATATCCGAAATATGATTTCAGTCATTACCGCCCATATCGAAAAAAATAAGATGGTACGGGGGTAATCATGGAAAAAAAACGCTTCACTACCCCATTTCGCGAGTTCATTACTCGCGATGACCAAGGGCGTTATCACGTCCGTTTAGGTCCTCAGACTTTCTCTACAAATTATAAGTTTACAGATAAATACAAGCACAGGATTGGAAAGTTTTGAGCATGAGATTCTGGCCAAAGAACTAGAATTAAAATACACCTCATTTACAGC
>NZ_JALGBR010000022.1:0-50924 GCF_022808535.1 Acinetobacter sp. NIPH1876 | reverse complement strand
TGAACGGGAATAGTATCTATTTTTTGCTTTCATATAAGGAAGTTACCATACTTTTTAATATGCTTAACTTCCTAAGCCCCTAATTTTATATCTAAAAAGTCGTATTGTTCAGTTGGCTTGCATATGTTTTTATTTGAACGAGAAGATTTGATTACCCATCGCTGAGTGGGAGAACAGGGAATCTTTGTGATTTAAAAAGGGTTAAAGAAGATCGTTTATAAACAAAATGATGCTCTTGGATCAAGTCAAAAATCGCGTTATTGAGCTCAAATGGATGAGGAACGCATCAATATGTCTTTACTGAAATCTTCTTTGCTATCAGATCGCCAATGGGCCATTGTCGCCTCGATCTTTATGATGGCAACCTCTGCCATGGGACCCGGGTTTTTAACCCAAACTGCTGTATTTACAGTGAAACTAGGGGCTGCATTTGGTTTTGCCATTTTAGTTTCAATTTTGATTGATTATGTGGTACAGCAGAATATTTGGCGTGTAGTGACACTGACGCAAATGCGTGCATCCGATATTGCCAATAAGGCCTTACCAGGCAGTGGCTATTTACTTGCATTTCTGGTGATTCTAGGCGGTTTCTTCTTTAGTATCGGAAATATTGCAGGTGCTGCATTAGGTTTGAATGCATTGTTTGGTCTGGATATCAAATGGGGCGGTATCCTCAGTGGTGCATTGGCGATTTTGATTTTCGCTTCCAGAAAAGCCACGCTTGCGATGGATAAAAGCATGATCGTATTGGGATTGTTGAAAATCATCCTGATCATCATTGTGGCTGTGATTGTGATGCCGCCTGTTGGACAAGCGGTACAGCAAACCTTTGCGCCAGATCAGATTGACTTTGCCATTATTACCACCATTGTTGGTGGCACGGTGGGGGGCTATATCTGCTATGCAGGCGCGCATCGTCTACTCGATAAAGGTGCAGTTGGCCCTGAAAATATTGATGAAGTAGCAAAAGCTGCGACCAAGGGCATTGTCGTGGTTGGGATCATGCGCTATGTCTTATTTTTAGCCTTCTTGGGTGTGGTGGTGAGCGGTGCAAGCATAGATCTCGCTAGTCATAATGCCAATCCAGCGGCACAAGCATTCCAGTATGCTGCGGGCACATTTGGTTATAAATTATTTGGCCTGATCTTTTGGGCAGCGGGTATTAGTAGCACCATTGGTGCAGCCTATACCTCGGTTTCATTCTTTAGTGCATTTAAAAAGAATTTAACCCCAAAACAAAGCAACTATACCACCATCACTTTTATTGCCTTAGCCTTATTACTCTATGTGGTATTGGGGGCAACGCCAGCAGGTCTACTCATTTTTGTCGGTGGTTTTAATGGTTTAGTGTTGCCGATTGGCCTTACAATTTTTGTGTATGTTGCAGCTTGCCGTAGAGACTTGATGGGCAATTATAATTATCCAAAATGGTTAATTGTTTTAGGTGCACTCACCTGTGTATTGACGTGGTGGATGGGCTATATGTCATTTACGACCGTGTTTAACTATTTGACCAAACTTTAAGCCAGATAATCGTACAGCGAAAAAGGAATGATGCCATGTTTGTAGATTTAAACAGTGATTTGGGCGAAAGCTTTGGCTCATGGAAAATGGGCAATGATGACCAGATTTTACCTGTGGTGACCAGTGCTAATATCGCATGTGGTTTTCATGCAGGCGATCCTTTGGGGATTTTAAAAACGGTTGGTAAAGCCGTTGAATTGGGCGTCAAGATTGGGGCGCATGTGTCTTATCCCGATCTGGTTGGTTTTGGCCGCCGTAATATGGATGTGTCACGTGACGAACTGATTGCCGATGTGCTGTATCAAATTTCTGCACTGGATGGTTTGGCAAAAGTGGCAGGCTCAAAAGTGCAATATGTAAAACCGCATGGTGCACTCTACAACACCATTGCCCATGACCAAGCTCAGGCAGCCGCAGTGATTGATGCGATTAAAATGTACAATCCTGAACTGGTTTTAGTGGCTTTGGCGGGGTCGAACTTGGTCGAGCAGGCACGTGCTGCTGGTTTAAACGTGGTGTCTGAAGCATTTGCAGATCGTGCATATAACAGCGATGGCTCATTGGTATCTCGTCGTCTAGAAGGGGCGGTTTTACATGACTCGGCATTTGTTGCCAGTCGTGTAGTTTCAATGCTTAAAAATGGTGGGGTCGAGTCAATTGACGGTGTCTTTACCCCAATTCAAGCCGACACGATTTGCCTACATGGTGACACCGACGGTGCACTAGAAATGTCGGCAGCCATTAAAGCTGAGCTTGTGAAAAACAAGATTGAAATTCGCCCATTTGTAAACAAAGCATAAGGATGAGCACCATGTATAAGGATATTAAAGTCGATCCAGTTCAGCTTGAAGCCGCTTTAGATGCGCGTTTAAAAGTCCGTGCAGGTTTCGATAAACCGACAGCAGGGATGGCCGCGGGCATGACACAGGTGAATATGATTTCAGTGCCAAAAGCGTGGGCCTATGACTTTTTACTCTATGCGCATCGTAACCCGCAAAGCTGCCCAGTACTTGATGTGCTCGAAGAAGGTATCTATGCAACTCAGCTTGCAGCAGACTCAGACATTCGAACTGATTTCCCGCGCTATCGCATTTGGAAAGAGGGTGAAATGGTTGAAGAAGTGACTGATGCCAGCGAGATTTATAATGCCCATCCTGATTTGGTGACTTTCCTGATTGGTTGCAGTTTTTCGTTTGAAACCGCTTTGCAAGAAGCGGGGATTGAAGTTCGTCATATTCATGACAACACCAATGTGCCGATGTATCTCAGTAATATTCCATGCCAACCAGCAGGGCGTATTTCAGGCAATATGGTGGTTTCCATGCGACCAATTCCATCGCATCAAATTAGTGAAGCGGTAAAAATTACATCACGTATGCCAAGCGTGCATGGCGCACCTGTACATATTGGGCATCCTGAAAGCTTAGGAATTTTAGATGTAAATCAGCCTGACTTTGGCGATGCCTCTCGTATCGAAGCAGGTGAGATTCCTGTGTTTTGGGCATGTGGGGTAACACCGCAAGCCGCTGTTATGAACTCGAAAATTCCTTTTGCGATTAGTCATGCACCAGGTCATATGTTGATTACCGACATCCCTGACCGTGCTTGGATGGGCTAATTGGGCTAAAGAACCTTTAAAAAGGATAAGCAAATGCGTTTTTTATCGGTAAACGCCGATTGTTTTCTGATTGAGCTTGCGAGCCTCGAAGAAACATTGGCGTTGTACAATAAATTGCAACATACGCCATTGAATGGAATTAAAGACTTAGTCCCTGCTGCAAAAACAATTTTGGTTTTCTTTAATGAGATCGAAACTAATTTTAAAACGCTGGTTGCTTCAATTCAGAACCTCAAAATTGATGTTGGATTTGAGCGTAACAACCAAGAAGTGATTGTGCCGATTCGCTACGATGGCGAAGACCTTGCTCAGGTGGCAGAGTTGCAAGGGTTATCGATCTCGGATGTGATTAGAACGCATCAGCAAAGCATCTGGAATGTGGCTTTTATTGGTTTTGCGCCGGGCTTTGCCTATATGAGCAGTCCCGATCAACCATTTACCGATATCCCACGCTTAACGGTTCCGCGTAAAAAAATACCCTCAGGCTCTTTGGGTTTGGCTGGAAAATACTCTGGTATTTACCCCAAAGACAGCCCAGGTGGCTGGCAGTTGATTGGGAGCACATCGGAAAAAATGTGGGATTTAGAGCGTAAAAACCCTGCTTTGCTGTTACCAGGTATGACCGTACATTTTGAAGATGTCACGCATCGTCCAACCACAGTGACTGTACCACAGCAAATCACCCATACAGTTGAACCTCAACAATCGATACCGCTGTTTACGATCACTGCACCAAGTTTACAGATGCTGATTCAAGATGAAGGGCGCTTAAATCAGACCAAGATTGGTGTTGGAATGGCAGGTGCAATGGATTTATCTGCCATGCACAGTGCTAACCGTATTGTGGGGAATCCAACCGATACACCCGTTATTGAAGTTTTAAATGGTGGCTTAAAAGCCAAAATGCAGTCTGCGGGTGTTATTGCAATTGCAGGTGCTATTTCAAATATTCGTGTGAAATTTGCCGATGGTCAAAGCGCAGATTTTGCAAGCGATCAACCGATTGATCTGGACGCAGGCGATGAGTTTCAAATTCAGCCACCGACAGCAGGCTTACGAAACTATCTGGCAGTTCGTGGTGGTATCGATGTTCAGCCTGTACTGAATAGTGCTTCATTTGACAGTTTAGCGGTATTAGGGCCAGAGCCGTTAAAGCTCGGAGATACCATTTACCAAGGACAGATAAAGGCAGCCAACATTAGTGTCAATGAAGTAGGCAAAAGCGATTTGCCCAAAGCTGGCGAAGTGGTTGAGCTAGATATTGTGATGGGGCCGCGTACTGACTGGTTTGAACAAGATAGTATTGAACTGCTCTGTCAGCAAGAATGGTTGGTAACGAACGAAAGCAACCGAGTTGGGCTCAGATTGTCAGGTGAGCAGTCTCTAACTCGCAAAATTACACATGAACTGGAAAGTGAAGGCACATGTATTGGTGCTTTGCAGATTCCACCGAGTGGCCAACCTGTTTTGTTTATGAATGATCATCCTTTAACGGGCGGATATCCTGTTATTGGCTCTGTTGCTAAACACCATTGGGACTTGGTGGCACAGATTCCAGCAGGTTGTCACATCAAATTTAAAAAAATTGCCGAATTTACAGATTTTGAGAATGAAAGATGAAAAATGAAAAATTACTGATTGCCAATCGTGGTGAAATTGCCGTTCGTATTATCCATGCTTGCCGTGATATGGGAATTGCATCGGTCGCGTTATATGCTGATGACGACATTGGCAATATGCATGTGGAACTTGCAGATGAAGCATGGGGTTTGGCTGGTGCTAACGCCAGTGAAACCTATTTAAATATTGCTGCCATTATCGAGATTGCAAAGAAATCCAAGGCAACCATGGTGCATCCCGGTTATGGTTTTTTATCTGAACGTGCTGAGTTTGCCCAAGCCGTGATTGAGGCAGGTTTAAAATGGGTCGGGCCATCACCGAGTGCCATTGAAAAATTAGGCGATAAAATCGAAGCGCGTAAAATTGCGGCTTCAGTGGGCGCACCGTTGGTGCAGGGGACCCAAGACCCACTCAATAATGCAGAAGAAGCTTTGGATTTTGCTAAACAGTTTGGTTTACCAATTGCCATCAAAGCGGCATTTGGTGGTGGTGGCCGTGGCTTAAAAGTGGCATGGAAACTCGAAGAAGTTCAAGAGCTTTATGAGTCGGCAGTAAGGGAAGCAAAAGCTGCCTTTGGTCGTGGTGAATGTTTTGTTGAGCAATATCTAGATCAACCGCGCCATGTCGAAGCACAGGTGATAGCTGACCAACATGGCAATATTGTGGTACTTGGAACGCGTGATTGCTCGTTGCAACGTCGTAACCAAAAGTTAGTCGAAGAAGCGCCAGCGCCATTTATTAGCGATGAGATTTATCAGCAAATTTTAAGCTCGGCAAAAAACATTTGTCAGGCTGCAAACTATGTGGGTGCAGGAACAGTTGAATACTTACTGAGTCGTGACGGCAAGCTTTCATTCTTAGAAGTAAACACCCGTTTGCAAGTCGAGCATCCTGTTACTGAAGAAACAGCAAAATTTGATTTGGTGGTAGAACAAATCCGTGTCGCACAAGGGCATACCTTGTCGATTCAAGAAACTCCAAAAGCACAAGGCCATGCGATTGAGTTTCGTATCAATGCCGAAGACCCAGCACGTGGGTTCATTCCTGCATTTGGTGTGCTGAGCTTATTTGAAGCGCCGTTTGGTCATGGTGTACGCGTCGATACAGGGGTCCGAACTGGGTCATTGGTCTCCAGTCATTTTGACTCACTGATGGCAAAACTGATTGTGACGGGCCCAACCCGTGAAGTGGCAATTGCCCGTGCTAAACGTGCGTTAAAGCAATTTAGAATTGAAGGTGTAGCTTCGGTTTTAGACTTCCACCGTGCTGTACTCAATGAACCTGACTTTACCGATGAATTTAATGTACACACGCGTTGGATCGAAAATGACTTTAAACAAGATTTAAAGCCAACTAAACGTGGTATTCCAAACCATCAACAACCCATGTTGCTGAGCTATATTGAAATTGATGGCAAGTTACACCGTTTAGGTCTACCTGCGGGCATGTTTGCACAAGGCCCAGCAACCGCAATCCAAGCACAAACTGCCGAGCTTGAAGTGAGTGCAGAGCATTTACTGGCACCGATTAATGGTGTGATGAGTGCATGGAAAGTTACACAGGGTGAGCAGGTGACCGAAGGTCAGGTTGTCGCAATTATGGAAGCCATGAAAATGGAAGTGCCTGTGCTTGCACATCGAAGTGGGGTCATTCAAATCGTGGCAGAACAGGGAAACAGTTATCAGGTAGAATCGATTATTGGCATGATCGAATGATACTCGACACCAGTCGGTATGCTTGAAATTGAAGCGATGAAAAGAGGCAATTGATTGCCTCTTTTCATTTTCGTTCGTGAATATTTATCTCAGTTCATAGTCAGCTAAAATACCTTCCTGGTTATAGTGCAGTACAATGTTTTTTGAGCGTTGAATTTTGGATAGTTCATCCTTTGGAATCAAAAATCCCTCAGCAAGAATGGAATGGCTCACGTTAACCACTGTCGTTTTTTCCGTGTTTCGGTATCGCAACCAGTTATAGCTCGCCCATAACAACAAAGAGGCACAACAGATCATCACCATCAAGGCGAGCCAAAAGAAATTGTGGATCTGTACGCTCATCTGTTCTGCAAAAATATAGTTTTTGATCAGTTTACCTTGGTATAGCCATAAAAATATCGCCAATAACGGTAAAAATAGCAGTGTCCAGAGTGCCCAACCGATCCCTTGCAGCAAATAATGCGCGCCTTTGTTTTTTACATACCGATGTTGGTCGATATATTCAGGAATATCTAGCTGTGAAACATCCTCAATGATATTTAAATGTGATTTGTTCATTCGGCCTCACCTTTAAAACCACGATCTGGGCTGACCCATCTCGCTCTTTTGTTACGTGTAAATAAAGCTTTGGGAACAGCAAACACAGTTGTTGCTGCACCGAGCATCCAAAAAAACAGGGGATACCAAATCACCCAAAAGTAATTTCTAAGGAAACGGTTTCCGTCATATCGTTTGTCAATGAACAAGCTCACAAAAAATTGAATCAGACAGGTAATGGCTAGAATTACGCCGTACCACTGTGGAAATAATGATTTGATGTGCCATTCTGCGGATAGCGGAACAAACAACCCAAGGAAAAACAGGACAATGATCAGCAAAATGACATAGGCCCAGACCATGCTGATGATCGCTTCAAGCGCGACAGGCCACATTTTGAGTGCTGAAATCTTAAAGAGTTTGGGAAAATAGGTTTTAATGACTTCGACACCACCTTGAGCCCAGCGCAATCTTTGTTTCCACAGCCCCTTAAATGTTTCAGGCATATAGATGTAGCACAGCGCATTGGGAACATAGTGAATATCCCATTCAGCGAGCTGAAGTTTCCATGAGATATCAATGTCTTCAGTGATCTTATCTTCTGACCATAATCCTACTTGCATGAGTGCCGTTTTTCTAAAGCCTGCAATCACACCTGAGACTGTAAAAATACGTCCATAAGTCCGTTGGGCACGTTTAATTAAACCAATAATGGATGAAAACTCACCGACCTGTAGTTTTCCTAAAATACTGGAGCGATTTAAAATCCGAGGATTACCAGTCACGGCGCCGACCTGATTAAAAGCTGTGAGTTGATGCATCATCCAAATCGCAGCATGGGGATGCAGCAAGGCATCTCCATCAATACAAATCAAGTATTCATATTGGCTGACCATCATGCCTGAACGTAAGGCAAAAGCTTTGCCTTGATTTTCTGCCAGATGCACAACCCGTAAATCTGGATGTTCAAGCGCCAACTCATCTAAAATTTTTGCGGTATCGTCTGAACTGCCATCATTGACGGCAATAACTTCAAATTTTGGATATTGTGTTTGTAGTGCAAACCGTATGGTTTCTCGAACTTGAGCTTGTTCATTAAAACAAGGAATGATAATGCTGCATCCTTGTTCTGAAATCTCGGGTAATTGGTTTTGCTTATATTCGCGTTTAAAGTAGAACCATAAACCACCAACCATCCATGTCCATGCCATGACTAAGGGATAGATAAAGGCAAATAGGAAAAGAATTTCCATTAAGGTCATGGTTGTTCTCCATTTACGTGCTGCTGGATAAATGGATTGCGATAACTCATTGGACTGTCATTTAAACTGAGTGGTGTAAATAGTTGTTCATGTACCGCTTTTGCATTATCAAAACGGTAATTGCTTAAAACCAATTTTTGAATTCCATGTCTTTGTAAATTTAAATAGTGTTGCTGCAAGCGTTGTAGTTGCTTTGGCGAAGATGGATTGTGATTCACTAAAGTCACCATCAGTCTGGCTTTTTGTGAAGCAGTTAAATGACCCACTTGTTGTATAAATTTTTGATAGCTATTGATATTGTCTAGACTATCAATTTCAATATTCAATAAAGATACGAAGGGTAGATAGGTGTTAACAATTTGCTTTAGTCCCTGATCTGCTAAATCAGTCAGAGAGAGCTGTAAGATTAACTGGAAGGTATTACTTTGATTGAGATAAGGTGCGACAGCCACTTTTAGTTGTTGTGTTAATTCTACGATTTGAGCCTCTTTTTCCAGACAAGCTGTATTCACAACAGAGCTATAACGACAAGCCAGTTGCTGGTCTGTTTTTAAAATAATGCCATCCAGATTGGGATTATTTCGAATCAGATCTTTGCTTAAATCGATAACTAAATGCGCTTGTTCTGGGTCTGGGGCAATCGGCATCTGGGTATAAACTCGATGAAAAACCCGTGTTCGTGTCTGCCATTGGGTGCGGCTTAATATATCTTGAGCCAGTTTTAGATGAGTTGTTGGAAAGTAGCTCTGAGCATATGCAGCATTCTTTTGATCAGTGAATGCATTAACGATTAAAGTATTGGTTTTTAAGGCACTTAAATTATTTAATAAACTGCCTAACTGCTGATTAAACTGTGTATTGTCTTGTGAGAATTGAGCTAGGTCAAATTGTACAGCTCGAATAGGTTCATAATCTTGTAGTTGAGCGTATTCCATAAAACCAGTGAGTTGTTCACGTAGATTTTCAGCTGTTGGGTTATTTGAGATAATACCGCGTTGAAAGGTTGCGTCATTGCTGTCATTTAACTTTTCCGTCCCTAAACTAAAAGACAGAGGAAAACCTGCTTGATTGGCAATTTTAGTGACTTGTTGATTGACCGCACCATAGGGCCAAATGATTGCAAGCGGATCTATTCCTAATTTTTGCTGTAACACCTGCTTGGATTTCACCAGATCAGTGTAGATCCGTTGGCTATATTCTGACTCAGTTTCATAGCGTTTTTGAATCGGATCGTATTGTCGAGTCAAGGCGGCAGGCTTTTCATTTTTCTGCATATTGGCCAATAGGCCTTTATGCAAATCATGGCTATGGCTGGCAAACTCAACTAAACCTGATTTTTGGATATCTTGGAGTTGTTTCCAACTCATCAAATTATTTTGACCATAGGCTTCATAAGCTGCTTGAGTATTGCCTTCGGTCCAACTGGTCACCAAAGCAAAGACCACAGGGATTTGATATTGTTTTACTAAAGGATAAACATGGCTGTATCCGCTTAGGGCACCATCATCAAAACTAATTAAAACTGCATTTTTCGGTAATGGAACACCATGTTCCCGAGATGCCATAATTTGTTTGAGGGTAATTGGAGTCCATTCAGAACGTTTCAGCCATTCAAAAAACTGCACTAAGTTTTGGGTATTAATTGCATAGACATCTCGGTCGCCATTCTTCAAAACATCATCACGCACATCATGAAAGGTCAAACTGACAAAATGATGAGCGTCGAATTTAGCAGGTTCCGCTGCAACAAGATGAACTGGAAGCAGAACTGCACAAGCGGAGAGTATTTTAAAAATATTCAAAAAATTCATTAGAATCGCCCTCCAAAACCGAATAGGGCATAACTTTGTTTTTCATTGATGCCATCATAGGGATGTAGTTTCCAACCAACGCCATAATGCAATGCCCAGATCCGTGACAATTGCCATTCATGTCGATATTGCACATCAAAAATCGGTTTGGCAGCGTAATCCTGCTGCTGGAACAGTCCTGCATCAATAGAAATATTTTGATTAAAATGACGTTCATAACTTCGCCAAGTTAACCAGTCATGACTCATGTTAATCGCAAGGCTATAACTTTGTTTAGGGCTAAAATAAGCAACATTATCTAAACGATTTTTTCCTAGAAATGCAGAAAAGCCTGCTTGTGTGGTGTGATGAGCAGCTTGGAAAATACGTTGCTGGTAGTTTGCAAAAAAGTCTTGGCGTGTGTTGCCGTCACTGATCTTGGTATAGCTATATCCTGCATCGACTTGCCGGGATTCATGTTGTTGCCATCGAATTGCTGCGCCGTAAGACTGGCCATTTTCGTCTTGTTCAATGGCTTGTAACGGAATATTGGCTTGGGTGTTGATGGATAATGCGTACTGCCAATAATCATTGAGTTGGTGTGACCAATCTGCTCTTAGGCCTTGACGCTGACCCTCAGTATTTTGAGAGGCAAGCAGCACCAAATTTTTACCTTTGTCTTGCCATTGCAGGCCTAAACCAAAGCGTTGTTCTTGTAAATCACCATCGGCGTATTTTCCCCAAATATCTTGATGCTCAACCAAGAGGCGATAATTGTCTGTGAGCCAAGGTGAATATAAGGTGGTGTTGGATTCACGATCACCCGTTCCTTTGAGTGATTGGAGTAATTGGTTTTGCTCAGAGCGGCTACGTGAAAAGCGGCTTTCATGGCTCATACTGGCGTGATTACGATCATTCAATTCTTTACGACTTTTTATGACGCTGCTATCGTTTGGGTAGTCTTCAATAAGTGCTTGAGTTTGTTGCTGCCAAGCTTGGATATCGCCAAGTGCTTGAGTGTTTTGCATGACATTAATGCGTGTGTATTTTGATTGAGGTTGTAAACCATTTAAACGCTCAATCGTTTGTTGAGCTTGACGAGGTTTTTCGCGCCAACGTTGGATTTTGGCCAGGTCATTTAAAAATTGCGCATTATTCGGAGCTTTGGCTACGGTGTTATTTAGATATTGTTCTGATAAATCCAGGCGGTTGCGATAAGCCATATTTAAAGCCAGCAAAGACAAATATTCATTTCGATCTGCATGTACACTTTTGTCGACACCTTTCGCTTCACTGTATTCATATGTGGGAATCAGGTCATCAATGACGTGAATCAAGGTATTTGCATCTTTATATTTTTCTTGTTCGATTAATGCATAATAAAGTGATGTATACAGGCTGATATCGGGATAGTTTTTCTCCGTGAGCAAGCTGCGGTAGATTCTCTCGGCTTCGGCAGGTTGTTGATTTGCAAGGTATGTATTTGCAATCGCATGCCGTGTATAGGCAGGCATTTGTTCAACTGGTGGTACGGTGACTTGATTTAATAGGCTCAAAAGCTGTTGTGTTTTGCCTCGATAACTTAAGGCGTAGAGATAGTCATAATAGAAGCGATTAAACATGGCTTGATCAGCTGGAATCTGTTGCGCGATTTGTTCTGACTGCTTCAAGACTTGATCGAGTTGGGCAAAGCTTTTACGGTCACTTTCCGCACGGGAGGATAAATATTTCTGTTGTTTAATCGCTTCATTCACATGCTGTGAAAAGCCTCCGATTTTATTCTGCCAAATAAAATTCTGGTTTTTATCAGATAGGTGGTGCTTTGCAGAAAAAGCAGCTGTCATTTCATAGCTCCCCAGTGCCACCAAAATATTCAAATACTCATGTTGAATGGCTTCATTATTCGGTTGTTGGGTATAGGCCAACTGAATGGCTTGTAATGCATAAGTGTATTGTTGCAATAACCGATAAACATAAGCGGCTAAGACCAACTGTTCAGCATTCATTTGCGTTGTATCAAGATTCTTTAATTGCTGTGCTGCTTCAGTCGGTTGTTTATTTTCTGCAAATAGCGCCGCTTTAAGAATTGTGACCTGCATGCTGTTATGTATTTGATAAGGTTCAAATTTATCTAATAGTGCCAATGCTGCAGCAAATTGCTTTTGATCCCGTAAAAGTTTAACTGTTGCGAGTTGAGCATATTCTGGGAAGTGCCTTGGCTGAATACGTTGGGTTAAATCAGTTAGGGTCACTTGTGGCAGAGCTTGAATGCGTGAGGCAGATAATAAGTAGTCAGCTAGGATGTACTGTTGATCTGGGTACTGCCGCAATAAAGATTCAAGTGCTGTTAACCCTTGTATAGGTTGTCCATTCTTAATTTGCGAAACTGCTTTTTCTCTTAAAAAATCAGATGGATGTGCATGTGAAATATTAGACATAAAAAAAAATAACAGGCTGGCTGGAAAGAGAGTGTGAAAATTTTGCATAAAGTGTTTAAAGCGTATGTTAATTATCTTTTTTATTTTAATATGTGATTTAAATCACATATTGTTTTGCTTGTGTACGGCAATGTTGATTGGTTTTATTTAAATAAATATATATTAATCAGTATTTTATTTATTCATTGGTTTTCAAGATCTAGATTTTCACAGGGCTTTTATGTTTTTTCTGTCCATGCGTTTGTGTATTTTATGTTTTGTATTTGAGTCGTGTAGATTGAACAAAAAATATGAATAACTGAGTGGGAAAATAAGTTAAATAATAATATTTAAGATATATAGTTAAGTTTTAATAAATATATTTTTAAGTAAAATCATGTGATTGTATCATTTATTTGACATGTACATGTTTGCTCTAGATGAAGTATTGAGCCGACGAAAATCATAAATATAAATTAACTTTGCTTTTGCATTATAATTACAAAAAATAAACCTATTCTATTTTTAATTTAACTGCCTTTAACACTTTAAATATTTGTATTTTATATTTATTTAAGTTTTTTTATAAATTTTATTTTCAAAAAGTTAGCTACTTTGATGGGCTTTGTTGAAGACTTTTCTCAATAGTTGTTTTTGTATCTAATTGAATTTATATAATAAATATTATTTTGCTAAAGACGTTGGTAAACTGTTTTTTGAAAAAATGATAACTTTTGTGTATTAAATGCTAATTATTTTATGAGCAAAGGCGTTATTTTAACTTTTATATTATATAGCCAAGGTGTAAATGTGGTATATAAAAAAATTACAGTATCCGATTATCGGAAGATAAATAAAGGAAGTGAAGTTAAAGTAAGTAAAAAATATCTGAATTATAATTTGTTTTTTTTACTGGTCATGTGCTTGTGGAATTCAAATATTGGCTATGTTTTTCTGTTTTTGTATTTTGTGAATTATATTTTTGAGAAAATGAGTGATTACTACTTTTTGGTTGGATTTTCTTTGTTATTTAGCTTTGGCTTGATTGTTTCTATTTCCTTTTTAATGTTTATTGTTGAGCTTTTTTTTTCGTCAAAATAATTTTGAATTTATCGTATAGGGGAATAAACAGGACTTTAATCGGTCTTGATATGTTATAAATTTTTGCACCAAATTGAGGCGGTGTGTCGTCATTTTAGCGCTTTAAAATAATTAAAAATTTTTTGAAAATAGTCAGTATTCATAAATATGAAATAATGTAGATGATAAAAATGAAATATAAAAAATATAAAAATCTAATTGTTGAATAAAAAATCACTTTTAACTCTCCCTTTCGTGAAGAGACTTTTGCAATCTTGAAACTTTCCTTTAAATGATAAGTTTTTTTATAGAAATGATAATTTTTTTATTGAATTTTAAAGTAGATTTTGAGCATTATCTGTGATTGATATCACAAAAAATGGATTTTTTGCCGCATTAGTATGAAAAATGGAAAACTGGATTATCGTTAATTTTTAAGGTCGATTAAATAATGTACTTGTGTAACTGGTTTTTTGATTCCTTCTCTGAGGTGGGCTTTTAGATATGATATGAGTGGGGAGCAATGGTTTTGAGTCATCCTAATCAGGTTAAATTAATATCAAGTTCGATGCTTAATTTGTTGATTAATTTTTGTGTAAAAAATAATCTTAAAAATGTAAAATATTTGAGTGATTATAAAACAAGTGAACTGATTCCAATCGGGGAATGGATTGAACTATTAGAGGAAATTAATCAAAAACAGACTAAACCAACACTTGGACTAGAAATATCAAAATATACTCAACCTAAACATCTTGGTATTTTAGGATATATTGCTTCATCATGTGAAAATATATTAGATGTATTAAATGTATTTATAAAATACCAAAGGCTCTTTTGTGAGGCTAAGCCTGCAAAGATGTCTATTTCCGATCAGTTTATTGTCATTCGGTGGGGATTTGACCCTTATCTTAAAAATAATCATTTGGTAGATGAATTATTAATGGGGGTTTTTTATAAACTTTTAGATCAATTAGTACATCCGAATAGAATAGAAGTGAAAAAAGTCAGTTTTAGTACAGAGAAAACCAAATTTTTTTATAACTACGAAAATTTTTTTGGCTGTCCTATCGAGTTTGAAAGTGAAGATGTTGAAATATATATTTCCATGACCAGCCTTGATTTAGAGGTTTTTAATGCTGATCCTGTGTTAAATGATATTTTAATTAAGCAGGCAAATGTATTGTTGTCAAAACGTCCTAAGCTTGATCTTTTTGATGAGTTAATACAGAAAACAATTATTCAAGCTATAAGTAAGGGGAATATCAGCGTGGAGGAGGTTGCAAATAAATTGGGCTTACCAGCTCGGATATTTCAACTGAAATTAAAGCAGCAAGGATATACCTTCAAAGAAAGATTGAATCAGGTTCGTAGAGATTTGGCTTTTGATTATCTTGCCGATCTCAATTTGAGCATTCTGGACATTTCAATGTTATTGGCCTACCAAGAACAGACCTCTTTTATCCGGGCATTTAAGTCATGGACTGGGATGAGTCCGTTACAATATCGGAAGAAAAAAATTTTAAATCATCGTTCTTGATTCTGGCATGTTCCTACTGCAATGTTGCTGTGTAGGAGGTTCAACTTTAGGCCATCTAGCCAATACTTGTCCTAATCATCACTTATTGGCTATATATCAAAAGCATCATAAGTGGGGCACAAATCAAATTCTGAAAATAGTTAATCTCTACTTCAATGATTGAAACAAAAACAATTGCAGTACAACGGATGAGAGCATTTTAGATGTCTTAAAAATTCTATCGATCCATTTACATTTATTTAAATGCAAGTGATAATCAATATTGTTTGTGTCGTTTTATTGAATTGAATGAGATACCTTCCCTCAATCCTCCTCGACAGCAGTTGATTCATCGTCGTTCTCCACAGAGCGACGTCATACTGCTGTCAGACGCTAGTCAATTAGGTTTGCAGTCTGAATGATTTGGCGTTTGCTGCAAGCGCTTTATTGAAGCTTAATTTTTATTATTTTTTATATCGTTAAGACGTCGATTATTTTAGGACCTCGTTTAGGTTGCTGATGATTTTTATCTTCTGGTGAAGTTTATGTCCCAATCTCCCTCTCAAACAAAGGTGATTAAGCCTCTTGTACTGGCTATTGCTTTATCTATGTATGCCTCGACCATACCTGTTTATGCAGATAATACCAAGGTTGTTCTGGCAAACACCGTCACAAAAGTACCGACCGTACAAGACACATTGTCTAAGAGCAATGCTCAGAATCAAATTTATCAAATGACGCCAATTGTTGTACAGGCGGATAAGGAAGATACCATCCAGTTTGGTCAGAGTGTGTTAAATCAAAAGGCCATTGACCGTTATCAAGCCAACAATGTTGCACAATTGCTGGACCATATGCCAAGTGTGGGTTCGGCAGGTTCACCGCGACCAGGTGGGCAAACCATTAATATCCTTGGTATGGGCGGGGTTGAGGATGTTCCGATTACCTTGGATGACTCGGTTAAAAGTTTCGATAAATATCGACAAGGCTCAGTGTTTATTTAACCCGAACTGTTAAAGAAAATTACGGTCGATAAAGGTCCACATAATGTTGAAGTTGGAAATGGTGGTTTTGGAGGGAAAGTCACCTTAGAAACCAAGGATGCCGCTGATTTATTGGTTGATGATAAAAATATCGGTGCTTTTTTGAAATATTCGCGATTCTCCAATAATTCACAAAATACCTATACAGGTGCTGTGTATGGAAAGAGTGAAAATGGTGTCATGGATGGGATGTTCTACTATACCAATCGAGATAGTGGCGATGTTCAACGCCCTGATGGCAGCAAGTTTTTGTATTCTGCGCAGCAGCAGGATACGTATTTGGCCAAACTCAATTTTCATCCGACAGACAGCCAAAAAATTAGTTTGAATGCGATGCAAAGTGGGCATAAGGGCTGGGAACCTTTTGCAGCAATGCGTGATCAAGATGCCGTTCCAACAGAAGCGGATATTAAAAAATATGGATATGAGGAGGCATGGAAACGTCGTTTGGTCTATCGCGATCAAAACGATAGCAGCTATTCAGTTGGATATGAATTAAATCCTGAATCAAATCCTTATGTAAATTTAAAAGCAACAGCATCGTATTCAAAGACCGATCAACATGATCAAAGATTACCGAGCGTGACTGGATCGGCGGCTACACTGGGCAATGAAAGCTGGGTAACTTATACCAATACAGCGTTTAAGCTTAGTAATATCAGTGATATTACAACTGACTATGGCACACATAAATTAAAAGTTGGGGCACAATATCAAAAGATGGAGCAGAACTCACTCATCTATGATAAGAACAACGCCAAAAAACCAGACTATAATTTTGGTTATTATGAGCCAAATTATATGCCTTCAGGCAAACAGCAAATGTTGAGTACATTTGTAGAAGATCAATACCAGATTGATAATTTCACGATTACCCCATCGCTTCGCTATGATCATATTACCAATACAGGTCATCCAAACCGAGCATCACGTTATAATGACCCAAGTGCAGGGCATGATTATTCCAGCAAGACCTATACAGGCTGGTCACCACGTTTGGCCTTGGCGTGGAAGCAAGCAGATTATCTCACTTGGTTTGCCAATATCAGTAAAACATGGCGCGCCCCTCGTGTTGATGAGCAATATTATGTGCAATCGGCAATGACCTCTGTGCCATCAACCAGTCGCTATTTATTGCCTGAAAAGATGTTGGCGATCCGTCTGGGCAATGAAATGAATTTTGATGATATTTTTTCAGAACAAGACCATCTGCAAGTCCGGTTGACTTATCACCATAATCGGGGGGGCGATGAAATTTTCCGCAATCGATCAACCTTTTGTAAGGCACAAGCGGAAAATAATGCCAATGGTGGAAATGGCAGCATTAATGACTGTAATGGAAACTATAAGCATGGCTTTTACCGTAATGTCACTGACTATACCATCAAAGCCTATGAGGCCGAGATTTTCTACAATCAGCCGACTTGGTTCACAGGTTTAACCTATTCTTATATCCGTGGTCAACGTGATAATTCACCTGTAAACCCATGGTTTGAACAAAAAACATGGATGACGGATATCCCTCCGAAAAAAGCAACAGCAACCTTAGGTGTGAATGTGCCTGAGCATCATTTAACAATGGGCTGGCGAGGGATATTTGTTGCTAAACAGGATCGTAGCCTGTCTGATAATGATAAATCGATTGCAGCATCCTCTTTTTCATTACCCAAAACTAAAGGATATTCACTGCATGGTATTTATGCGGATTGGCAACCTGTTGGAGAAAAAGGGCCTACTTTAAATTTCTCAATCGACAATCTATTTAATCGAGACTATAAAATGTATTTAGGTGAATATATGACCGGTACAGGTCGTGATTATAAGCTCAGTATTTCACAGCGATTCTAGTGGTCGTAAAGAGTCGTATTTAGCGTGAATTTTAGCATTTATCCAGCGGGTACAGATGTGAAGGAGTATCTAAGCATCTGTACTTTTCATTTAGAATATAACAATGTCCTAATATGATTAAATATTTAAATTTTCACTAAATGATAATTTTTTAATGCTTTGATGTTAATTTTTCAGTGAATGCTTTTTATACAATAAAGGGAGCTTTTTGCAGAGCATTGATAATGAAAAAATGGATTTGCTTGACCTGTGGAAAGTACAAAAAAATTGACCCAGATAATTTGAAAACAGGCCAAATTGTTTTCTTTTATCAGTTTAAAATTGATGCAGAAGAAATTCAGAAAATAATAAAACACGGCATTATCTTAAAACGGAAAAACAAAATTTTAACCATATTGGATGAAGGAGAAATTTTTTACTTACTTGATCGGGATGTATATCCGATCGATGCACCTGTTGATTTTATTTATAATATGTTCGGAAAATGTAGCTGTTCCCTCCATGACTAATAAGAATAATAGCATTTTGATATTAAATAACATTATTGGGGATGACTGGGATCAAAAAAGGAACTACTTAGTCGCTTAATGCTGGATGTAGTGTGTGCCGTAATCGCGGAATTGAAAAATCTAAAAAGAGTTTTGTTGCCAATAAAATATTTTCTCGTGTTGGTATAAGTGCATTCACTAAAGATGCTTGAGGTGACCATGGCGAATCAGGTTTAAAGACATTTACAAATTGGCCAGAATTCAATTCATGAGCACATAAATACCAGGGCAGAACAGCAGCTCCCATGCCTTGTTGCACAGCCGATTTAAGTACTGACATATTGCCACAACTGATATAAGGCTCGAGCAATACTGTATTTAAGTCATTATTTTGACTGGTGAATATCTGAGAAGTTAGGTTCTTTTGCACGCCTAAAGCAATGAAATTTAACTGTTTGAGTTGTTCTGGAAGCTCAATTTTTTCTTTATCACTCATATAATCCTGACTGGCAACCAGTATCATCGGTAAATCACAGACAGGGCGAATAATTAAACTCGAGTCATTGAGGAGTTTGGAAGAGATTCGAAAAACCAGATCGACTTGTGCACTGATCAAATCAATATTGTGATCTGATGTGTTGATGATCAGGCGTATCTTAGGATATTTTTGTAAGAACAAATCAAGAATAGGCAGCAATGCTTCTTGTGCAAATGTTGAGGAACATCCGATTCTTAATGTCCCTTTAGGGTCGCCAGCAAGGTCTGTTGCAACCGCAAAAGCATTTTGTGCAGCTTGTTTTAATGCTTTTGCATGAATATAGACTTCTTCACCTGCTGGCGTCAGAACAACATTTCGGGTATTGCGATGTAATAAACGGACACCAATTCTATTTTCCAGTTCTGCAATATGTCGACTGAGTTTAGAGCGCTGTACGCCTAAATCACGTGCCGCAGCTGAAAATCCAGCATGCTCGACCACCTCAACGAATAATAAGAGATCATCCAGTTTTTGCATGGCGGCCCAATCCATTATTGTTGCTAATTTTAGGACAGTATATTGTGGATTTTGTGGGTTTTGTCAGAGGCCTGAACTTGTTAGATTGATCTCCGTGAAATCTATGCAGGGTTTGTCGGTGAGCACGTTTAAAAATCAAATAATTAGGGTATTTTTGAGCTATAAATTTTTTGTAGCATTATTGCTGTCATTGCCTCTAAGCCCTGTTTTTGCGAAAGATAATGGGATTGCCGTAGATCAATCTATCTATCGGAATCGTGCTGTGTTAGCGGATTTTACCGCGGCATCCTGTCCAGATAATCCAAGAAGCTTAACGCAAGTCAGAGGTAATCTGTACCGACATACTACGGGTGCAGGCTTAGCCGTACATAGCGGTTTAGTTTTGATCACTAAAGAAGGTGCTTTGGTGATTGATCCAGCGATGACCTGCACATCGACATGGCTAAAAGATGAAATCAAGAAACGTTTTGATGTGCCTGTAAAATATGTGGTTTATACCCATGCACATGCGGACCATATCAGTGGTGGGCAAATCTTTAAAGCAGATGGTGCAACTATTGTTGCTAATCAACGTAGTCTTGAACCGATCGTGGGGGAGAAGTTAGCCACAGCATTACCAGATCGCGTTTTTGATCAGGACATGAAAATTAGTTTAGGGGGCGAGGAGGTTTTATTACATTACGTTGCACCGAGCCATTCAGACAGTATGGTCATGGTACTGTTTCCAAAATATAAAGCACTGCAATGTACCGATGTGTGTGAAAGTAAAAGCATGCCATACAATGATTTTTTAGATTTTTATTACACAGGCTGGATTGATAGCCTGGATTGGGTGATCAAGCAAGATGTCGATTTTATTGATGTTGGACATTATAGCCCTGCCACACGTGAAGATCAGATCGCATTGCGTCATTATATTGTCGACTTGCATCAACAAGTTTTGGATTTGGTTCGTGCAGGACAGTCGTGGGATCAGCTCTATCGTAATGTCAAAGTTAGCCCCGAAGTTCAGGACTGGATCGGTTTCAGTACGATGAAAATACCGAATATTCAAGGCATGTATCGTTGGGTAGCCAATCATCGTCGGGGGAACTGGTAGCCATATGGTCAGATAAAATAAGGGCTTTTCTGTTGAAGCAGGAGTTTGTATCGAGTCTGATGATTTGGTCTGAATAGGCAAATTCATGTGATGCATTATGCTGAAATGTAAAACCAGTGATGGAATTGATTTGGAACGCGTCTGAACAACAGATGAATGAGTGTTAAAGTGTTAGAAATTAAAGATTTAGAAACGTTTATATATGCTGTTGAAAACTCTTCTTTAACTGTAACTTCAGAAAAGCTAGGTATTGATCAATCTACGGTAACCAAACGCATCAATAATATTGAGAAAAAACTAAAAGGAAAGCTATTCAATCGTAAAAGCCGACCTTTGCAGCTTACGCATTTGGGAGAGCAGGTATACTTTAAAGGTCGTTATATCCTCGAGCAAATGGAACAATTAGAGTATTTTCATCAGCAAGAGGTTCTTCCAAATCAAGAAAAAGTGAGCATCGGTGTTCCAATTACCTTGGTGGATGATCTCTCTGAATATATTTATGAAAGGTATAAGCACGACCATTATTTGACAGGTGTTGAGATACAAAGTGGTTGGGGGCGAAGTCTAATTCAGCGAGTCGCTGAGAGTGAGTTACCGCTTGCCATTGTGATGATTCCTTCCAATCTTAATCTTGCGAACCATTTATCTTTCTTGAACATTGGGACTTTACCTTTAGTCGTGGTTTCGGCCAGAACTGGCGTGAAAGAACATACCAGTTTGGAGCGATGCAGTAAGAAAGGTTGGGTGATCCACCCTGAAGGATGTTGCTTTAGAGAATGCTTAAATAAAGAACTAAAGGAACGAAAGTTGTTCCTATATGCCAATAAAGAAATCTTCGGGATAGAACCGCAGTTACACAGTATTTTAAATGGAGATGGTTTGGGGATTTTTCCAAAGCCGTTTATAGATCAGCACTCGGCATTTAACTCTGACCTTGAAATTGTGGCGCTCGAAGATTTTAATGTTAGTGTTAATGTAGGCATTATTTATGCTGATCAGCGTCATTTGAAAGAAGTGAATTATTTCGCAAAAATTGTGAAAGAGCGATACTTCTAGCCAGTTAGCATGGCAAAGATTGGACTTGCTCTTTTAAGAAAAAAGCTCAAATGCTGCAAATTGGGGGATAAGATTTAAAGCAATAAGCGTAAGCACACATGTTAAGATAAAGCATCAAAATTAAAAACAAGCTAGGGCTTGAGCATGAGAAGAACATTAGGTTTGATGTCTGTTCTGATCGCATCAACGGGGATTTTTGCAACTGAACTACCAGTGGAACAGCAGGGTGAGCGAGTTGCTCCTATTCATTCAGCATTACAAAAAAGCAAGGATTCTCTGATTAAACAGTCTACGAAAAAAGCAGATATTGATGAAGAAGTTGATACTCAGGCTTTGAAATTAGGTGGGATTCATCGTCGAGAAGATGCTAGACAATACCTTGAGTTAAAAAATGAAATAGAAGAGAGCCGTGAACAGCCCGATGATAAAACCAAAAATCAGAAAGAAATATCCAATGTGATGACACAGAAGTAGATTTTATTTGATGTCTGGGGACAAATTAATTCTGTAGCTATCAAGCTGTTCACGCCAGTGCCATAATCACCAGATAATTTTTCATTTCGCTGATGCTGGAGTGTCCGATTAGCGCTGAGAAGGAACTCAAATGAGCAGAAATTATTGGGAAGAAGTGTATCAATCCAAACAAGCTGACCAAGTGAGTTGGTATCAGCAACACCCAAGTAAAACAATTGAGTTGATGCAATCTCTGGATGTGCCGTTGCATGCCAAGCTGATTGATGTGGGCAGTGGCGCCTCTCTCTTGATTGATCATCTGCTTGAAGCTGGATATCAATCTTTATATGTGCTTGATTTATCCGAAACTGCATTAGATATAACCCGTGCAAGGTTAACTGCAAAGAGCTTAGACAGTCGCCATGTGCATTGGTTAGTTGCAGATGTGTGTACGGTTGCACTTGCGTCTCAATTTTTTGATGTGTGGCATGATCGTGCGGTATTTCATTTTATGCTGACAGAGATACAACAGGAACAATATCTACACAATCTACGTCAAACATTAAAGCCAAGCGGATATCTGATTTTGTCTACTTTTGCTGAAGATGGGCCAACACAATGTAGTGGCTTAACGGTAGAGCGTTATAGTTTGGCTAAGTTGAGTCACAAACTGGACAAGGATTTTATATTGCTACATCACGAGATAGAGCTACATATTACCCCTTGGGGCACAGAGCAAAAATTTCTCAATACGATCTGGCAATTCAGAAACTAATATTTTAAAAGATCTACCGCTCATTTAAATGATGACGAGAGGTGAATTATTTTGAAACGTTTTAAACGTAAATGTAACTCGATGGTTAATTAAATATTAACGGAATTTATAAATTAAAAGTTAATTTCAATGGCTTAGCGGTTTAAACAATAAAAAGATAATACTTATAACTCTTGTTACAACGATTTTATCGACAAGTTATCGAAAATTTCCCATAGTCCTATGAACCTATAGATATTGGGAGAACTGTTATGGATAAGATTACAGTCATCGTCAAGGACCAAGAAGAAAACGAATCGATTGTCGTTGCACAGCTGAATGATTTAGAAGATCGTGATATTCCTTTTTTTAAACGGGTTGAACATATTGAAGTAGAAGGAAATATCATTTTTCCGAATATTGACTTACTTTTTGAAAGTGATACTGACGGTAAAATTTATAAGTTGGTTGCACCTGTGAATGACAAAAGATTTATCTGAATTTAAACCGATGATTCAACCTTATAAAAAGGCCCACTGATGCGATTGCAATCTGTGGGTTTTTATTTGAGAGTATTAAAATAATGTACAAGTTGAAGCGTATTTAAGTTGAAAATAAAGAGCTTGTTGAGTGAGATCATGGTACAAGCTCTTTTTATAGCGCAAGGTCATATTGAATCGATATGTTTTTATCAATGAATGGGGTTAAGACCTTTAACAATGTCATTAAACTCTGAACCATTTAACCAAAAAGATTTCTTTAAAAAAAGTGTGGTCATAATACTTTCTGCGGCTTCACTATTTTGGTTGTCACAAAATAGTCCGTAGCTATCACCTAACACAGTATTGTTCTCGATCAGGCGAATAAAGAAAGCATGTTGTTCGTCAGCATAACCAAGAATAGCATCACGTCGATTGTTCATTTTTCATGTCTCCACATCAAAAATATTTGAATAAAACTTAACTGCTGAGAGATCAAATAGATTAATGAATTAGATCAATGGCTTAACATTTTTGAGCTGAGTAAAAATAAGATAAGTCATTCATTTAAAACATTAATTTTAGTTTGTCTTATACATCCTTGTCTAAGTTAAACAAGCTAAAATCTGATCTATGGATTCATTGTTATGCAAAATTAATTGTACGTCAACTTGAATTTGTAACTTTTTCAAGTTAAATTATTTGAAAGTATTTTAAGCTTGGGTAGGGGGAAGTTATGTCCAAAAAAACTGAATTTGAGCATGGAGGGGCAAGAAGCAATGCTGGGCGGAAGGCACAGTTCACTGAGCCGACCAAAGTCATCCGTGTTCCCGAATCTCAAGTTGATTTCATCAAAAATTGGTTACTGAATAATGTCAAAACTGGTACTCAAACTGATTTGACGACATCAATGAAAATACAGAATGTCCAAGCTAAGAATGATCGACTTTATCACATTCCATTGGCAACGGAACGTGTTGCCGCCGGTTTTCCGTCGCCTGTCCAAGACCATGTTGAACAAGCTTTAGATTTAAATGAATTTTTAATTCGTAACGAAAATTCTACTTTCATTGTGAAAGCAAATTCACTTTCAATGTTAGATGCAGGCATTGATATCGATGATCCTTTGGTGGTAGATCGTAGTCTTCCTGCCAAATCTGGGGATATTGTAATTGCCTTGATTGACAATGATTTTACCGTGAAGCGTTTAATGGTTGATCACCATTTCAGCCCACCTAAAGTGTGGTTAAAAGCTGAGAATCCTGACTACCAGAATATTTATATTAGCGAGGGACAAGAGTTACTGATCTGGGGTGTTGTGACCTATAACCTGAAACCGATGAGATAAGCCCATGAGTCTGCCACAACGTATTTTTGCTTTGATTGATGTAAATAACTGCTATGTTAGTTGTGAGCGCGTGTTTAATCCAAAGCTGGAAAATCGTCCTGTGGTGGTGTTGTCCAATAACGATGGTTGTGTGGTTTCCCGTTCTTATGAGGCGAAACAGCTCGGTATTCGGATGGCTGTGCCTTTTTTTCAGATTGAAGAGATTATTCAACGGCATCAAGTCGAAGTTTTTTCAAGTAATTATGCCTTGTATGCGGAAATGTCGCGCCGTTTCATGAATATATTGGGCAGCTTTGTCGATCCATGCGAGCAGGAAGTGTATTCAATAGATGAATGTTTTCTAGAGTTAACCGCCTATCAACAAAGTTATGATCTTACTGCTTATGCGCATCAGATTTTAGATACCGTCAAAAATTGGTTAGGCTTGCCGTGCTGTATCGGGATTGGTTATTCCAAAACTCAAGCAAAACTCGCCAATAATCTCGCCAAAACCCATGCCTGTTTTAATAGTGTCTGTAATATCGTTGCTGAAGATCCCTGCGTGATTGAAGATTTGTTGCAGCATATGCCCGTAGGGGAAGTGTGGGGTGTGGGTCGTAAGATTCGACAACGTTTGGAAAAAATGAATGTCTACTCGGTGATGGATTTGCTGCAAGCAGATGCAAAAATGATGGGAAAGTATTTTTCAGTGCTGATGGAAAATACCGTCAAAGAATTACAAGGTATGGCTTGCTTAGAACTTGAGGATGTTGTGACAGACCGTCAACAGGTGTTGAGTAGTCGTTCATTTGGACAGCCGATTCAGGAGAAAAGTGATTTAAGTGGCGCACTGACTGAATTTAGTTTACGTGCCATAGAGCGCTTACGCCATCAGAAACTATTATGTAAGGCGGTTGGGGTAAGTATTCGTACTAACCGCTTTAATAAGGATCAGTATTATCGACCTTATACGGTCGTCTATTTGCCTGACTACAGTGATGATCGTTTAGAGATTATCAAAGCGGTACAGCAGGGGCTTGATCGCATTTTTCAAGCTGGGCATCGTTATAAAAAAGCGCAAGTGATCTTGTTAGACATCATTCCGCAACATAGCCATGCTGTGGATTTATTTCATGATACCGATGAACTGATTGCTCGTCGTAACCTCTCTACAACTTTCGATGGAATTAATGAAAAGTTCGGACGGGACACCATGACGTTGGGGCGTTTAATCACCCCTCATGGGAGGGCATGGCGTATGACGCAAAATCATAAATCACCAAGTTATTTGACTAATTGGGATCAAGTTTTAAAGATTGGATAATGATTTTTGTATAGATGGGTGGTTAATTGGCACTGAGCTGAGATGGGAATACCGCGACCAACAGATCAATGGCTAAACGCGTTTTAAGTGGCATATAGCTTAAAGCAGGCCAAACCACATGAATCGGGAAATCGACACTGGAAAACTCTGCCAATACCTGAACTAAACTGCCATCCTGTAGTTCTTTATGAATCAGCCAGTCAGGAAGCCATGCAATTCCTTGATCTAATAACACTGTATTTTTAATCGCCTGCATATCATTTAACAGCAATTTTGCTTTGGGTTTGATGGCATACAGTTGTTTGTTTTTATCTTGAAGATGCCATTTCGGTGGGGACCCAGAATAAGGATAAGCAATGGCCGTGTGCTGTTGTAGATCATCCAAGTCCTTCACTGTGCCTGATTGCTGTAGATATTTGGGTGTGGCACAGAGTAGCATCCGATGATCGCCTAGCTTTCTCGCAATCAAATGATGGCTATCTGGTAAAGCGCCGATACGAATAGCTAAATCAAAACCATCTTCGACCAAATCGACAGTTCGGTCATTAAAAGAGAGTTCTACCTGCAAATCAGCATGCTGTTGCGCCAGTTCAATCATCATTGGGGCAACATAGAGTTGTCCAAACAGAACTGGGGCCGAAATTCTTAATAAGCCCGTTGCACTGATTTTACCCTGATCCAACAAGCTTTCAGCGGCATGGATTTCTGCAATAGCACGCTGACTGTGCTCATAAAACAGCGTACCTTCGGCTGTTAAGCTGAGGGTTCGAGTAGTACGCTTAAATAAAGTCACGCCCAAACGTTGTTCTAAACGCGCAATGCTTTTACTCACAGCCGAGCGGGTCAGATGTAGTTGTTCAGCAGCATTGCTAAAGCTTCCTGCCTCGACCACCGTCACAAAGATTGAAATCGTACTCAGCTCAGTTTGCATGATTGTAGAATTTTTGGAATCAATTCACTGAAATAGTATCACTACTGGCGATTAAAATGTAATAGTAAGATAGCTCCATCAAGATATGGAGAACAAACATGGCGAAAGTGTTGGTATTGAAATCAAGCATTATGGGTGATCAATCACAGACGAGCCGTTTGATCGATGCATTTTTAAAACAACGTGCAGAAGCAGGCGTACAGGATGAAGTAATCATTCGTGATTTAACCACGCTTAACTTACCTGTACTGGATGCTGAAATTTTCCATGCACTGCGTGGTGCAGAACACGTTGCAGCGCCGATACAAAAGATTGTCCAGTTATCGGATGAGTTGATTGCAGAACTTAAAGCAACGGATCTATTGTTGATCGGCGCGCCGATGTACAACTTGAATGTGCCAACACAGTTGAAAAACTGGTTCGATTTGGTGGCGCGTGCCCGCCATACTTTTAGATATACCGAAACTTATCCTCAAGGTCTGGTTGAAGGTGTCAAGGCAATCGTGATGAGCAGCCGTGGTGGTATTCACCTTGGGCAAGTGACGGATGCAGTAACGCCTTATCTACAGTCTGTTTTAGGCTTAATGGGGATTCATGAAGTGAGCTTCGTTTATGCGGAAGGTCTGGATATTCCTGCTTTAAAGGTGGATGCATTAAAAGATGCACATCTAAAAGCCCAACAGGTTGCTGTTTAAAAAAATACCCCTTACTACCGAGACTTGGTAGGATCGGACACGCAGGGTGCCTGTTTGTCCGATTTTTTCATATTTAGATGAAATAAGGTTGATCGGCATCTGAGTGTGGTTTATTGAGCCCTAAGTTTTTTCTAGAGGCTAATGCTGGCGTTTGAATAATTTTCACCACGAAGGCAGCGACACTTTTACGTGAGATGACCGTGCCTTTAAAATGCTCATGGCGTTCCGTTGTTTCATAGTCAATTTCATCTTCATCCATGAGTCACGCCGCACGCAAAATACTATAATCCAGATCAGAGGCTTCTAATAAATCTGCTGCTTTACGATATGGGCCAAGGTATTTGCCGATTTCATTGCGATTCCATTCACCAAATTTACCTTTGACTTCATCATAAATGCCTAAGGAGTTGATCAGAATAATACGTTTAACGCCTGCGCCGTGCATAGCTTCAATGATATTCTGTGTTTGCTGTTCTAATTCACCAGCAAGGTTGGCATAAACAATATCTTGACCTTGGACGATCTGTTTTAATTTTTCCAGATCTAAAACATCCGCTTCAATGACTTTTGCATTGTTCGGCAAATCAGTGCCTAATTTTTTTGCATCACGGAGTAATAGCGTTTGAGTCAGTTCAGGCTCGTTGGCTAACATGTTAATGACCCATTGAGCAATTTGACCTGATGCGCCAAGAATTAATACTTTTTTCATTTTGAACTACCTTTATTTCACTTTTTCATTCAAGAAAACACATGTGAATGTCATTTTCTTGATCTTTGATGATTTTATTTAAGCTTAAAAATACGAAAAGGATTGACCTGAAATGCTCAGTTGTTTGCCTAATTTGATGAGCTTGTCGATTTTTGCAGTATCCATAAAAAAGCCCCATCGAAATGAGGCTGATATAACAATTATGATTGAATTAGCGAATATTCTTCCACCACTGTTTAAACGGTTGCTGTTCATTATCCAGCTCAACCAATTCTCCAATCATCGGCGTCGCAAGGCGATATTTTCTGCTTTTTGAATATTCAACAATACGGGTAATCGGTTCATACCAAGCATGCTTGGCCAAACTGAATTTTGAATGGTGTACAGGAATCATATTACGCGCATTCAGTTCTTCAGTGGCTTGGGCAACCTCATCAGGATGGCAATGTACTGAACGCCAAGCGGCGTCATATTGCCCATTTTCCATTAATGCCCAATCAAAGGGACCGTATTTCTGTCCAATCTCGACAAAGTGCTTGTCATAACCACCATCACCGGTGTAGAAAATCTTTTTATTCGGGGATTGAATCACGAAAGAAACCCATAAATTCTTACCACCATCAAAGGCACGTCGTGAATCATGATGGGTGGTTTCAGTGATAATGCTAATCCCATCATCAAACTCGATTCGATCACCCCAATCTCGCTCGATCAGTTTATTTTTGGGATAACCCCAGTATTCAAAGTGTTCACCGACGCCTAGACCAGTAATCACGTATTTAACTTTGTCTTTGAGTTTAAGTGCCGTTTCATAATCTAAATGGTCATAGTGATCATGCGAAATCAGCAAATAATCAATCTCAGGTAAATCCTCAACCCGATAGATATCAGTCCCTTTATAGGCGCGTGTGCCCCAAGGGAAAGGAGAGGCTTTGCCACTCATAACAGGGTCGATCAAAAAGGTTTTACCATGCAACTGCATAAATACCGATGAGTGTCCAAACCAGATCATGACATCTTGTTTTGGATCAAGAGCAAGTAGATTGGTTTTAATGGAAGGAATGGGATCAATCGGATTACGATGAGGAATGGTTTTAATAAAGGTTTTATAGAGTTCAACCGCAATACTAGAGCCTTCGCTCATGCCTGATTTTTCAATTAAATTTCGAAATTGACCTTGGCGATAGTTGGGAGAGCTTTCAATGACTTGTAGTCGTTCACCAGAAGGGATTCTACCGAATAAGGGTTGTTGTGCATATATAACACTCGCTGCAATAAGCAGGGCCACGGCGATCGCAACAAAAAGAATAAGCATAAATGGAGTCAACCTTTTCATTTGAGCATTCGATACGATATTAATAAAAACTAAAAGCGACAAAATGATGAAATATTGTCTAAAAGTCGATGAATGAAAACTTGCCTATTGTTATTGAATATTTGCCTAAACGAACGAGAATTGAATGTGTATTGATGTGATTGAGCAAAAGGAAGTCATTTAGCAGGACTTGGTTTATGCTAGACTATGCAAGGTTACAGTGTTGTAAATCACTGTGAGTCAAGACAACGAGTAGGTAGCATGATCGGGCAGCAAAGAAACATATTGGCAACTTTAGGAATAGATGTTTGGATTCCTAGAGAAGTGGTATGTCAAAAAAATACTGCACCGAACCTATGGCGAGATCAAATTGTTGAAGAAGCTTCGCAACCGTTGACACCGATATTAGATGTCGTACCAACGCCAAAAGAAATTCAAGTTGCATCGCGACCAACATTAGCGATCACTGAAAAAGAAATTCCTCAGCCTACAGAAATTATTGCCAAGCCTGTTGTAAAAGAAGCTGTTGTTGAAAAAGAACAGATTGTTATTACAACGCAGATTCAGGCATTTGAACTGCAAATGTATGTTTTAGAAAACTGTGCCATTTTGTTGGAAAGCAGTCAGCTCAGCGATGCACAAAGGCAGCTCTGGCAAAATATTCAAAAGGCACGATTGGGTCAATACGCAGAGTTGAAATGGCCATTTCCCTTGGCTGCATTTCAAGAGAGCAGAGGACTACCATCCTATATTCAAGGCTTTCTGGATGCTACTGCAAGCGGCAGAAAGATATTATGCTTAGGTCAACTGGACTTTATTCAGCATTCTAATATATTACATTTAGCGAGTTTAGAAGAAATGCTGGCTCAACCTGTCTTGAAAAGACGATTGTGGCAGCTCATGCAATAAAGAACGGAAATCGAATCATGAAGAAAGTCGTTGTATTCAGCCAAATAGATCAGGACGTGATAGCGCAGTTACAGCAAGATTATCAGGTGGTGGTGCTCAATCCTAAGCTTGGTGATATCAATGAACAGATTCGGGCCGAAGTCGTTGATGCCGATGCCATGATAGGTGCAGGGCGTTTACTCAATGAAAGCAACTTAGCACCTGCACAAAAACTTAAAATTATTTCGACCGTGTCGGTTGGCTATGATAATTATGATGTCGCCTATCTCAATCAAAAGAAAATTTGGCTTGCCAATACGCCACACGTTTTAACGGAAACCACAGCCGATCTAGCCTTTAGCTTGTTACTGAGTGCCGCACGTAAGATTCCACAATTAGATGCTTGGACTAAGCAAGGGCAGTGGAAGCGTACCGTTGCGACGGAACAATTTGGGGTAGATGTTTTCGGCAAAACCCTTGGTATTATTGGCTTGGGTAATATTGGAGCCGCGATTGCCCGTCGTGGTTTTTATGGTTTCAATATGAATGTTTTGTACCATAATCGCCGTGAAAAGATTGAGGTGGCTCAGGCCTTCAATGCACAGTATCGTGATTTAGATCAGTTATTGCAGCAATCTGATTTCATTGTAGTGGCCGTTGATTTGAATACTGAGTCTAAAGCACTGATTGGTGCAGAACAGTTTGATTTAATGCAGAAACATGCAGTGTTTGTGAATATTGCTCGCGGTTCGGTGGTGGATGAACATGCATTGATTGAAGCATTACAGCAAAATAAAATCTTTGCCGCAGGTTTGGATGTGTATGCCAAGGAACCACTACAAAGTTCTCCATTATTTGAGCTAGCAAATGCCGTGACTGCACCACATATCGGTTCGGCAACTGCTGAAACACGTCAGAAGATGGTCAACCTTGCCTATCAGAATTTGATTGATGCATTAGAAGATCGTACACCTCGCTATTTAGTGAATCCGAAGTTTGAATAATTGCTTACAATGCTGATCATTTGATTGCTGCATTATTGTGCGGCCTCATCTTTTTAAATTGATTAATATTGGTACACTTGCGCCCTTTGTGACTTCGTCTTGGGGTGTCTGGTGTTCGAGAAATTAGCTGAACAAAGTTTGGGTTTAATGGGCTGGGAAATTGACAATCATTGGGATTTAAATATTGACCAATGCGTCATGATTGCGGCCCCGCATACCAGCAATTGGGATGCTTTATATGCCCGTTTAGCATTGAAAGCCTTGGGTGTTAATGTGCGCCTGACCATCAAAGACAGTTATATGAAATTGCCATTTGGTCCTTTTGTGCGTGCAATGGGGGGGATCGGTATTGATCGTCGTGCCAAGCATGAAGGTCAAGAACGTCCAAGTATGGTTCAGCTGATGAGTGATTTATTTAAGACGCACCCTAAGTTAGTCATGCTAGTGACTCCAGAAGGAACGCGTGCTAAACAAGAGCAATGGAAAACTGGTTTTTATCATTTGGCAATAACAGCGGGTGTACCGATTGCACTTGCGTATATGGACTATGCCAAGAAAAAAACAGGTGTAGGAAAAATTGTTTATCCTACAGGGGATTATGAAAAGGATATGACCGAGATCATGTCTTTTTATGCCACGATCAATGCGAAATTCCCAGAGAAATTTAGTGTAGATCAGCGTTACGTCGCGGCAGAGTAATTCAGTCGATTTCAAAAATCATAAAGTAAGGCGGGATTTTCCTGCCTTTTATAACACTTTGTTGCAAATTTCTCCTTTTTTCAATGCTATATTAAATTTCTTTATTAAAATCATAGAGAAACCACTTGAGATCGTTCCTGCTCGCCTGTGGCCTTTTCGCCACAACTCAACTGAGTCACACTGAGGTTTTTTTGCCTGCGCATAGTGCTGGGCAAACAGAAGTGCCTGAAATTGGCAGCGGTATAGGTTTACTCGATCAACAAAAAGAAAAATTTATTGGCGAAAAAGTCTATCGTGAAGTACATCGTCAAATGCCAACGGTGCAAGATGCATGGTTGGAGGATCAGTTCTTGCAGGTCTTTTCAGGTATTTTAAGTCAGACTCAACTTGGTCAACCGATTGGCTTGGTGATTATTAAAGATCCTCAAATTAATGCCTTTGCCGTTCCTGGTGGTTTATTTGCATTGAATACAGGTTTGATTACTTCAGCTAAAAATCTGGATGAGATTGCTGGGGTTATGGCGCATGAGATTGCACACGTTGCACAGCGACACTATAGCCGCTCTCAAGAAGCATTTAAGGGGCAAGGTTTGCTTGCATTGGCGGGGATTCTTGTTGGGGCTGCCATTGCATCTCAAGCCGATGGCAATGCGGGTGCAGCGGTAATGATGGGGACCCAAGCGGCATTGATGGATAAGCAGTTGAGTTATAGTCGTAATCAGGAACGTGAAGCGGATCGTATCGGGATGCAGTTTATGTATGCTGCAGGTTATAACCCACAGAGTATGGCAGATTATTTTGAAACCATGCATCGTGCCACCAGTCGTGTTAGCTTTTTACCAGACTTCTGGTTTACCCATCCTTTAACCACTGAGCGGATGAGCGAAGCACGTTTACGTGCTAATCAATTACCGAAAGTGAAGTCAAAAATTTACGATCTCGATTTTGAAATTTTAAAACTCTATACCTTAGTGGTTTCAAGTCAGGCCACTGAACTTCAATTACAGTCAATGGCAAATCAAAAAAATACAGCTGCACAATTGGCATTGAGCAAGTTCTATCTTGAACAAGGTGACTACGCACAAGCACAGGCCAATTTGGATTTAGTAAAGCCGAAACTCAAGAATCATGTGCTGATTCCTTTGATCCAAACTGATATTTATTTGGGCCAAAATAAGTTAGATCAGGCCTATGCCACAATTAATCCGATTCAAAAGACCATGCCGGAGAATAGAGCCTTGTCCTATAAGTTGGCGGAAGTTTTGATTCGCCAAGGGCAAGTTGCACAGGCACAAACTTTGGTACAACGCTTTATCCACAAAAACCAGCGTGATATAGAAGGCTGGCAATTACTGCAACAAGCCACCAATTTAGATAAGAGTTCACCATTACAAGCAGTCAATGTATTGGGTTATCGTGCAGAGGCAGAGTATTGGTCGGGTTACGAAGAAAATGCAATTAAATCGATGTTACACGCACAACGGTTGGCGAAAGGGAATTTAGCCATGTCAGCCAAGATTGATGCGCGTTTAAAACAGATGCAAGATGAACGCCGTATGCGACTGTAATCGACTTCCTTAGTTGATATTTACTGAGACGTATTCAGTTTAGAAAGAGTAATAACGATATGGAAATCAAACTAGAAAAATTTCATAGGCATGACTTTAAGCTTTATTACCAACTGGTTGGAAATGAAAAAGTTATGGCGATGATTACAGAAAGAGCGATTCCTGAAGAAGAGGCGATGAAAGATTTTCAGTTGCTTATCGTCAATAATCGATTACATCCGAAATTTGGTCATTTTAAAATATTAGATGTGAATACTAATGAATATATAGGCTTAGCGAAATTGGAAATCAAAAACTTGAATGACAATGAGGTTGAGTTGGGGTATATGCTTTTACCAAGTTATTGGGGAAAAGGTATAGCTCGTAAAGTTAGTCAACAGCTACTGAGTGATGCCAAAAAGCAAAATTCAATTCATCGGATATTTGCGATTATTGACCCTAACAATATCGCATCACGTAAAATTTTAACAAGTCAGGGATTCATTCATACAGCGTTCAAAGATTATGATGGGCTTGCTGGTGAAATACTTGAACTAAAGCAGAGCCTTATTTAACTTATATCAAACCATAAAACTTAAAGACGACTTATATTTATAAAACTGAGGGGAAAATTGTTATGATCAAAGGGCAATGTTTGTGTGGTGCTGTGCAGTATCAATATCATGCAGAAATTGAAAACAGCATTTTATGTTATTGCAGTCATTGCCAACAGGCACAAGGTTCAATTGCAGGGTGGAACAGCCCGATTGAGCAAAGCAAATTTGAGTTAATTTCTGGGCAAGAGCAACTGAAAGAATATTTTCATACAGTTAACAAGGCGCGTGTATTTTGTCAAAATTGTGCCAGTCCGCTCTATTCTTATCGAAAGGATTTGCCTGATGTAATTCGTTTACGCCTAGGCACTGTGACAGAAGGTAATATACCCGCACCGAAGGAAGAATTTTTTCTGGAGCATAAACCAAAATTTATTGAATTAAGATAAGATGACGTGCGTAAGCAATTGCTGAGAAGTTAGAACATTTATGAAGAAAATTTTAGTTTTTATTTTTGCGATCAGCAGTGTGGGGATCAGCTCAGCAGCATCGATTGAGCAATATGCAAACTCAGTGGATAAAATTCGTGGTGTATATGCACAGGATATCCGCAGCTTTTTACGGAGTCTGAATCCACAAACGTCACAATTTACGCCTGAGCAGCAAGCAAAGTACTGTCAGATTAATCAGCGTTATATTCAGGATATGTCTGATGCGATTGAACAAAATCGTTCATCATTACCAACGCAATATGCCAACATGAGCAAGCAGGATTTAATCAAGCAGGTGGTTGAATCAAAAGAAATGCAAATGCTTGCGAAATATAATGTTCAGTGTGATTTTAAATAATATGGTGATATCAGAACAGCTTGAAAATATTTTTACAGAAGAAATTGTATTTAAAGATGTAAGAGGCCACTTGGTGGGTTTCTTAAAAGAATCAAAAGCGAAAACTATCGTTTTAAATTATGATGATGTGGGCGAAAAAGTCACAAATAAGAGTTGTATAGATGAAATAGATTTTAAGATTGAAGCGATTGTTTACCAAAATAATTGTCTACTTGGATATAGTACTGTCAGAATATATGTAGCTTTAGGTGAATGTCATATAGAAAAAGCGAGTGGAGTCGTATCTTCAGAATTGGGAAATTTAATTTTGTATTATAGTATGGACAGCGTAGAAGAAGGCGAAATATACGCATATTCTTCAGATCTTATTTATCAGTCTACTTAAATTTGCTGATCTGTAAGTAAATATAAATAGATCTAGTAAGACAAAAAAGTGTTTGGAACTAACACAAAAGTAAGCATTAAAATTTTGGCTTAGCTTAATTTTGCTTTAATTTTAGCAGATACTTGTGCAGGATCGGCACGCCCGGCTATGATCGGACGTAGAGAATTCATCACCTTACCCATATCTTTCATGCTAGTAGCTTCTTGAGCAGCAATCGTTTGCTCAATGATGGAATCAAGTTCTTCCTCAGTCATAGCTGCTGGTAGAAATTGAGAAATAACCTCAACTTCGGCTTGTTCCTTACTAGCTAAATCATCTCGACCAGCGCCAGAAAAGGCCTTGATCGATTCTTTACGTTGTTTAATTTGCTTTTCAATGACCGCAAGAACCTGAGCATCGTCAAGCTCAATGCGCTCATCGACTTCGATTTGCTTAATTGCTGCTTGTACACCACGAATAACCGTTACTGTTGCCATATCTTTGGCACGCATTGAATTTTTTAACACGTCAGTAATTTGGTTTTTTAAAGTATTCATAGTCTCTTCAGCAGTCAATCACAAATTAATTAGTAAAGGCGAGTAGTACGTACAGATTCGCGAGTCAATTTCTTTTGATAACGCTTAACTGCAGCAGCTTTTTTGCGCTTACGTTCTTGAGTTGGTTTCTCATAGAATTCGCGCTTACGAACGTCAGCTAAAACACCCGCTTTTTCGCATGAACGTTTGAAACGACGGATAGCTACGTCTACTGGTTCGCCTTCTTTCAACTTAACTTGTGGCATGTAAAATCCTCTAAGATGATGGATAAGATCTAACGCACTATTGCACTAGATCGCAAGTGAAGGTCAGTATTTTACTCATTTACAACTCAGATCACAAGTCTATAATAGCTCAGATATTACTTTTGATCGTTGTAAAGGCAGTTTAATGATTGTTTTGGGCTTAGAAACTTCGTGTGATGAAACTGGGTTAGCACTCTATGATAGCGAGCTCGGCTTACGTGGACAGGTTCTATATAGCCAGATTAAATTGCATGCCGAATATGGTGGCGTCGTTCCTGAATTGGCTTCACGTGACCATGTTCGCAAGATGATTCCTTTGATTAATCAACTGCTTGAGCAAAGTGGTGTCAAAAAACAAGAAATTGATGCAGTTGCCTATACTCGTGGTCCTGGACTGATGGGCGCACTAATGACAGGTGCTTTATTTGGCCGCAGTTTGGCATTTGCATTTAATAAACCTGCGATTGGTGTGCATCATATGGAAGGTCATATGCTTGCACCATTACTTTCGGAAACTCCACCGGAATTTCCGTTTGTGGCTTTATTGGTTTCAGGTGGGCATACTCAATTAATGGCGGCCTATGGCATCGGTCAATATGAATTGCTTGGTGAATCGATTGACGATGCAGCGGGTGAAGCCTTTGATAAAGTCGCAAAAATGATGAAGCTGCCTTATCCGGGCGGTCCAAATATTGCGAAGTTAGCCTTGCAAGGTGATGCAAAAGCATTTGAATTCCCAAGACCAATATTGCATCAAGGTTTGGATTTTTCTTTTAGTGGTCTTAAAACTGCAGTTTCAGTACAACTGAAAAAGTTAGGTGAAGAAAATCGTGATGCGGATGTGGCTGCATCTTTCCAAGAGGCAGTTGTAGATACACTCGCTAAAAAATCAGTGAAAGCTTTAAAACAAACGGGTTTAAAACGTTTGGTGATTGCTGGCGGTGTCAGTGCAAATCTGCGTTTGCGTGAACAATTAGAAACTTCACTGGCAAAGATCAAGGCACATGTTTATTATGCCGAGCCCGCATTGTGCACAGACAATGGCGCCATGATTGCCTTTGCTGGATATCAACGTTTAAAAGCAGGGCAACATGATGGTTTGGCGGTGACGACAACACCAAGATGGCCAATGACTGAGTTACAACCAACCTAAATGCAACGCATTCTTCTAAATTGATCCTTAGATTATGGATCAATTTAGACCATTCTTATATTTAAAAATCAAATTCTTGATTTATGTACATGGCAAAGAGTTAAAGTCGACGCTATCGTATTAGAGTATTGGATAAATTATTTATTTTTGATGAGCTAAAACTCATTGTGGAGTACAAAAGTTGAAAATTTCTTATATTTTTACATGTGGCCGATTAGAGTCTTTATTTAAGATTCTCTGCCTCACTCAACAAGGTGAGAAAAAGGTCGAGTCAAAAGAAAAAGTCGTTGAACAATATAGAAAAGATATCGCTTTAGGGCGTCCTTTTGAAGAAACTGAACTTTATCAAATAATTGAAAAAAGTGAAGAAAAAATTGTCATTAATCGCTTGAGCAATATTCTTCGAGAAAAACCTACTCAGCAGAAGAGTAGCTTTGATGCAGACGAATATAAGACAGGTGCATGGTCTGAGTTTAGTGATTATAAGCTGGCAGTTCGATTTTCAAATGCGAAAACTGAGTTAAGTGAAAAACACTTTGCGAAAACTGGTGAATACATGACCAGTCGTGGTGTCGCAAAATTGACAGGTTTCAATCCAAGCAACATTAAGAATATGTTGCATCATAAAAGAAGTGTAGTGAGAAAAATGCTCACCACATTGGAAAAATTAGCCAGAGAGTATTGATCTTTAAATCTTGAAATGGATGCAGAGGAAATCTATTGCTCTGCATCTTTTATAATTAATATTTTAATTATCAAATAATTATATTGTATTTTTTTAATAATATATAAATAAAAAGGAGTGAATCATGTGGGTGGTTAAAGCAGCCAATGGCTGTGCATGGTTAAGTATTCTGCTTATTATTGCGGCTACAGGCTTTTCAATCTATGTTCTCAGTATTCCATGTACAACGGATCGAATCTGTGAAATGCCCCCAATTCATTTATTCTTTTTTTTGGTACTGTTGGTCTCGACTGTTTGTAATCTTATTGGCATGGTACTGTCTGCGATAGCAAAGGATGGCGAGCAACCCGTTAAAGAATCAGCAAAAGCAGCATTGTTCTTTAACGGGAAAGTGATTGCATTTAACTTGGTATGTACAATATTCCTACTTTTTATTTTAATGGTCTAGAACATCTTTTAGCTGATTTGTTTTGAACGATCTGCTTTTGACAATACTGCCAGACAAACAAAAATCAAAGCCATTCCAATCCAACCAATCGGGGCGAGTTGTTCACCGACTAATAATACTGCAAACAAAGCGGCAACCAGTGGTTCAAACAAGGTCAGTGTGGTCGCGGTACTGGCTGAAATGGTCTTTAAAGCATAGCCAAATAACAGATAACCGAGAAACATCGGGATCAGCATCATATAGCCCACAACATACAAATTCACAGGTTCATCAAACAGGTTTGAACCCGTAAAAAATAATGTCGGTAGTAAGATTAAAGCACCAAAACCAAAAATTAATCCCATAGATGCTTTTGAGTCGACACCACGATCAATCATCTTTTTTGCAGCCCAAGAATATAACGAATAGGTTAGGGCTGCGATCAGTCCAAGAATAATGCCAATGCTTTTTTGGTCTGCCGCAATCGTTTGTGCAGATGCTTGGGAGTGTGACTCTCCTAGAGAGAGCAGCAAGACACCAGCGACGCCAAAGATAAAGCTGATAAACCACTTGCCAGACAGTGCTTTTTTATCAAAGAACTTCTCCAGTATTGCCGTAAATAAAGGGGCTGATCCGATTGAAACTACTGTACCAATGGTAATCCCTGCCATACGCATCGACGAATAGAAAGCCAGTGGATAAATCGCAACCGAGACCATGCCAATCAACAATAATGGATAGTAAGAGCGAATTTGAGGTAAATGACTGCGGATATTTTTATGGGCCAATAAAGCTTGTAATAAACCACCGCCGCCCATTGCAATTGCGCCAATCGCTAAGGGACTTAGATTTGGAGCATAAGAAGCGGCTGTGCCTGTCGTTCCCCATAAAATAGAGGCAATGAGGACGGCAATAAAACCAGAATGAGCACTGAGGCGAAAAGAGGTGCTACTCACTTTGAAACCTCTTGCGCTAATAGGCTCTGAACTATTTGTTTTGCAGCAAATACTTTGTCACTTGAACTTTCTAAACCGGCACGGGCAATCGAACCCTCCAAGATAAATGAAATCAGTAGTGCCAGTTCTTTGACTCGTTGTGGGTTGGTGCTGAGCTGCTGTAAATGACCCGCTAAAATCGCTTCAATTTCATCTTTATGCTGTTTAACCGCCAAACGTTCAGGACTATGTGCAGGGAATTCTGCGGCTGCATTGAGTAGGCCACAACCACGAAAGCCTTTTTCATAAGCAAATTCTGCGTGATCCTGATAAGCATCAAAAACCGCCAAAATACCGTCAATCGGGGTTTGGATTTGAGCTTTTCTCTTTTCATATAAATCCAGCCATTCTTGATGGCGAGCTTCGATGTAGCAGGTGATCAGATCTGATTTGGTGGCAAAATTATTGTACAGCGACATTTTTGCCACATTGGCTTTCTCTGTAATGCTATTGATGCCTGTATTGCTAATGCCATCGTTATAAAACAATGTAGAAGCTGCATCCAAGATTTTTTGTTTTGCTGATTTAGTGTTCATAGTAAAAAATTATTTATGTATACCGATCTACCTAATTTTATTGAAAAGTAAATTATTTGCAAGGGGAAATTGGAATTTCATTGAATTTAGATGAACAGGATGGCATCGATTAAAACGCTGACATTACGCTTTAATCGATAGATGGATTATTCAATATTTTTCTTACTGTGGATAAAAGCCAATCCATACACAGGCCATTTCTTCTCGGATTTAAGGTTATTGACCAACCATGCCACCATGACGAGTGCAATAGAGCCTAATAACACGGGGAAAAATAAGAAACTCCATTGGTATTGAATGGTATTGGCTGTTAGCAAGATCACCAATGGATTTGCGCCAGCAGGTGGATGAACACAACGCAGAAGTTGCATGGCTGCGATGGCACAACCGACAGAAAGCGCAATGCTCAAAGCTGATGTACCAAAAACTTTAAGAAACAGTAAGCCAATAAATGCTGAGACAAAATGTCCCAAAATTACATTGCGAGGTTGAGCCAAAGGCGATTGCGATACGGCATATAAGATGACACAGGTTGCGCCAAAAGGAGCCATGATAAATAGATTGTGGGTGAATTTACTGAGCAGGATTAAGATCAAGATGCTTAAGGTGCCGCCAATTAAACTTCTTATAATATCAATGGATTGGGGTAAGGGAGCAAGATGTTCTCTACCGTTGAATAAAGATAACATGGTGATCTCACGACTGGGTTGCTTTATGGCGATAATAGAACTAAAATTATAAATAGTACAGATCTGTACTATTTTAAATGAGTAAATCTTTATGTCGAAGTCTGCTGATAAAATTTTGCATACCGCAGAAAAATTATTTTATGGAAATAGTTTTGTTGGTGTCGGGGTCGACCTTATTCGAGATGAATCTGGCTGTTCAAAAACCACGATGTACACCTATTTCAAAAACAAAAATCAATTGGTGAAGTCAGTCTTAGAAGCACGTGATGAAAAGTTTAGGCAGCGTCTATTGGATTATGTGGCGGAGGCAACAGGGCGAGAGGCATTGAACAGGTTGATCGATTGGCACTTATTATGGTTTCAAGAAGATAACTTTAAAGGATGTTTATTCGTCAGAGCTGTGGCTGAGTCGCATTTGGGTGATCAAGACATCATCTCTGTGTCTAAAGAACATAAAGTTTGGATTAGAAACTTGATTACGGAATATTTGCAATCTTATTCAAAAACAGAGATGTTGGTTGAAGTGACGTATACGCTGATTGAAGGGCTCATTAGCCGATTCTTGGTCGAAGGTTATGATGCAAAGGTGGCAGCCGAGATCAAGGATTCAATTAACCAATTGATTGATACTTTGAACCCTCAGAGCAACTAGATTGCAAAGGGAAATGATGAGCCTTTGACGTTTTAGCAAAGACTCATCAACGTGTTCAGTTTATTTAATCCTTAAATGCATTCTGATCTTCTACATCCACATATTCGATATAACCACGGCCTTGAACAGGGGTATTTAAATATTCACCTGTGAAGGTATAAGCACTGGCATAGCCAATGCCATGACCATAACGGAATGGACTATCAATTTCTGCGGTAATATCTAAAACTTTCTGATCAGCATCATCCTTGACGGACCAAGAGAACAATTGCGGTAAGCGCATTTTCTTACCACTTGGTGAAACATAGTCATCGACTTGATGTGCAATCACCTTGAATTCGACATTGGTATAGACTTCAGCAGGCATGTCGGTGATGCGCGCCGAGATAATTTACGCAGAATTTTGAGATAAATCGAATAAATAATAGTTTCACCATTTGAAACCATTTTTCATAATTTAACCAGTCTCTATGCAGTACGTCGCCAGCGTAAATCAACAATAGAAGGCTGTACAATATTATGAGCTACACCACCGCCAATCATTTTAGATTTCATCGTACCGTAAGAATCTGACGAACTATCATTTGCAAACCCACTTGTTTCACCTTCATAAGTCCAGTCGCCATCTGTTGCAACATAACCAGCTCTAAACATTTTTGTTTCGGCTTGGTGCTGTGGTAACTCGTTAACCGATAAAGTATGTTGATATTCTCCAAATATTGTACCAATAGCCTTAGTCCAAGCTGGATCACTTGCTTGTGTTGATAAACCAACTGAGGCTCTACCTTCACCATGTCTGACCCAAGTCGTACCACTGAAGTGGCTGTTTGGATTAAAGTTTACAGCGAACTCAATGATTACACCAATAGGGTAAATTCGATCAATGATCGTACTAGCAAAGGTTTCGAGCAATGAGATGCGTTGAGATAGTTGATTATCAGCTGTGCCTCTCGTAGTTGCCTCGTTATCAATCTTCTGTTGTGTTGCAGAAGCCAAAGCCACCACATCATCTTCAGTCGCTAACAACTGAAAAAGCTGATCGCGTTGACCAGCATTTAATGTACGGCCATTCTTTTCAAGTAAAGCACACAGCTCTTCCTGAATGTGGTTGAGCCAGTCTGGTGTCAAGTATGTTGCATCTTGTCCAGAAATATCATTGTTGTCATGAAAACCTGCCTTACCAGCTCCATTGATGTTCGGACGTGCATTACTGCTATCAATTCGTTTCATTAGATCACCTCGATGTCATAGCGCATGTACGCTGGTAAATAGTTTTCGATAATGCAGTTGATGTCTGCATTAACTGGCGCTTTCAGCTTGAGTTTGACTTTGTAGCGGAGCACGTCTGTATTGACAGGAGAAGTACAAGGTGCTGTACATTGCATCGGCTTGTAGTTCACCAGTTCAAGTAAAGTAATGCCGAATTGCGCTAAAAGTTCTTTTACATACAAACGACTTAATACGTTTTTCTTATCCATTACCCACTTTAGGGTCTGAATCCGTTCTTGCACGGTCTTCGTTGCATTTAATGTGCATTTAAGTGGTAAACCATAATCACGTTCATATTCGGGCAATAACTCGACTGGAATATCCGTAATGATATTTAGCAATCGCTTTGCATCTAGATCGGCTTGAGCAAATGCCAGTGCATGCGCGTATATGTCCTTTGCTAATGTTGTCTTAGCTGAAGTGTCATAAACGCCAGCTGGCAACAGTTGACGTAAAACCAAGGCATATAAGTTTGCAGACTCTTGTAAATTCATCACGAGCCTCGCGTTACATTTAATGTGCCAAGTCTTAACCAACCTGTATGAAAGACATTGACCGTAGGTTCGACGTTATGGCTTGGAGTTAATACTAGGTCTGTAACACCAGATAAACTCAAGATACGACCAAACAATTGGCTATATGAATACTCGGCAACAGGCTTTAATTCAGCCATGTAATTTTTAATCATTGTCTTCACAGAATCTAAATCAACAGTACCAGTGACCACTGCGGATAGCCCCAACTTTACCGACACAGTAATTAATTTTAGTAGTGCTGATATTCAGGTCTGCGAAAGCATTTCGAATGTCAGGATGATCATTTATGGACAACATGACCTTGCTTTGACAGGTTTTCATCAGCTCAGCCATTTTCAAATAATGATCCCATCCAAATTCCACACCATAGCCTGCAAGCTTCCAGTATGGAGGATCAGCATACATAAAGCTGTGGGGTCTATCGTACTTCTTCAAGCAATCATCCCAGCTTAGGTTCTCAACAGTGACACCTGATAGCCTGTAATAAGCATCAGTCAGTTGATCTTCTATCCGTAGAAAGCTAGGTGCTTTCGCTGTCGTTGCAGTTCCGAAATTCTGTCCTGTCGCTTTACCTCCGAAAGCTGTGTGCTGTAAATAATAGAATCGTGCTGCTCTCTGAATATCAGTCATCAAGTCAGTACTTGCCGCTTTTAACCACTCAAACATCTGACGGCTAATAATTGCCCATTTGAATTGGCGAATAAATTCTTCAAGGTGGTGTTGCACAACTCGGTACAAGTTCACCAGCTCACCATTTACATCATTGATAACTTCCACTTTTGATGGCTGCTCACGCATAAAAAACAACGCTGCACCACCTGCAAACAATTCAACATAACACTTGTGTTCTGGCATTTTTTCGATCAATTGCGACACCAGACGACGTTTTCCACCTACCCAAGGCACAATTGGCTTGGTTTTCATGTTTTCACCTACTGCAAAAGCTTTTCATTTTCTGATAGCCTCGAATTACTCTGTACAGGGTAACGAGGCTAAGCCTGCGGTAGTCACTTACCAAAGGGGGCGATTCTTGTTGGAGCAAGGATCGTCACCTCGTTTTGAATTATTAAAAAGTTTTTTCTATAAAATTAGGGGGAAATATTTCCATGTCTTTTGATGAAATAAAAAGAGATGTCAATCAATTTAAAAGTGAGCATCCTTTTGTTTTTTATTTTCTAACTTTTTATTTAAGTGGGCTTTTTATATACATTGCTATTTATTTAATTTTTTATGCAGATTTTAGTCAAGGAATGTCACTGAATGAAATTGGAGATTTTTTAGCTGGAACATTTTCACCTTTAGCCTTCTTATTTTTATATTTAGGTTATAGGCAAAATAGCAAAGCCTTACACATTCAAGCTGAAGAATTGAGACAAAGCACCGAAGCATTACAATTACAAGTTGCTGAAATGAAAGAGTCTGTAGAACAACAAAGAATCATGGGTGAACTTCAGCAAATAGAGATCAATGAAAGACATACTTCAGCAGCACCAATATTTACTGCTTATGGTTCAATTGATGTATCACGTGTTCCAACAGGTTCAGGCTATGAAGAAGAATTTATTTTCAAATTAAATTTAAGTAATCCTAGTGAAAATGATGCTAGGCACTTAAAAATTAATATTGGAGGGAATACTGAATTTCCATATGAGATTTTCCCAAAAAATACTTCAAAAACATTTAGCTCAAAATTGACACAAGAAGAAATTACAAAATACAAATCTAAAGAACAAATTGAGCGAATAATTGATATTGAATTTGATAATGTATTTGGTCGTCGTTTCTCCAATGTTTTTATATTTGAATGTTTATTTGACAATAGCACTCCTAAGCCATTTACACAAAATTTAGGTATATCAATATTAGTCAAAGACAACCAGCCTCACTGAACCATCCATCATAATCATCGCTATTCATTTCCAACTCTTCACGAGTTGGAAGTCCTATAAACTCAATAGGACTTGATAGGTGCAGACTGGCAAACCAGCCAAGAATCATTGCCACTGCGCCATCGCCATGACGGTATAAATCAGGGTCTTTTAAATCTTTTTTCCGTGCCTTGGATACCATGTGAATGCCATCAACTTCCTCAATCGCTGAGCAGTCATTTTTGAGATTGTCATCACGTGGCAGATCAATCATATCTTCTTCAAATGCGGTCACAAGCTTTGGAGTCCACAGACCGTACCAGTTCCGACTCAATTTAATTTGATGAACCATGTGCTCACCAAATTTTTCAGCTGTATCTTCAGCCAGCGTTTCACCTGTACCAGTCGCATCCATAGCAATACCACCAAAACGTGGTAATCGCTCCAACATATCCGACTTAATCCGCAGCCATTCGACTTGATGCTTCATCAGAACACCAGCATCGAATGGATTTAGATTATTCGGGATATTACGTGCGCTTTCAGGAAGTTCATCCCAATCAACCACACGAACAGTATCTTGCCGAGGTTTTAATGCTGTCATTATTTAATACCTAATACTTTTTCACGCCAGAACTGAATTTGCTCTGCACCCATAAGGTACTACTGTTAGCACGATAACTAGGAAGTTCGTTAAGGCAACGCAAAATCACAAGACGAGCCTCTTCGATTAGTTTGTCTAAATATTTTTTAGTCATGATCACTTACTCTTATCAATCAAATGAGATTCGATACGTGTAACAGCCTTATCAACTTTCTCAACAGAATTAGCGATACTTCCAATATTGGCTGTTAAAACTTTAATATCGCCCTCAATTTCGGCTAGTTCTTCTTTGGATGGCATATCCTTAATACTGTTTTCGATCTGAATTACACGTACACGCAATTCAGCTAGTTCTTGTGCGGAAGCGCTATATTTTTTGATTACCCATCCATAAATCCCAATAGCCGTGACAACCAACCAATTAACTTCAGCAAAACCGAGCTTTAAAAACTCAAACATTCTTTGCTCCATTTTTCCGTTTTGTTTGATTTATCAAGCGTGCAGCGATACCAACTATTGCTTGAATCGCTGTGACGTAGTACTGGATATTGTCTGGCAGTGCAGCAATAACTTCTGGGTCTAAATTTGCGAAAAATGCCTGTGTTCCAATGATGCTTGCAAAGGCAATATTGCTAAATAATTTCCAACCTTGATTGGCGTTGGGAATGAGCAAACCTTGACTTTCATCTTTCACAGGTAATAGGCTCTTTTCTTCTGTATCGTTCTGAGTATGTTTTTTCATCGCATATCATCCGCAGCATAACGTAGGTTGCCAGAAACACGACTCATCCAACCTTTGCCAAATGTGTTGAAGGTTTTGATACGTGTATAGAAGAGAACGCGTTCTGCATTGAAAAGATTGATAAGAGCAAACTGAGGTTGTTTACGAATTTCATTGAGGGTAATTGCGCCAACAATGCCGTCATCTTTTACACCCAAGGCACGTTGCAGAATCTTTCGAGCATTGACTAAGCCATGATTAACGCCAGCATCGAAATATTGGAATGCGAAAGAATAAGGGAAGCTATCGCAACTCAAAGCATCCCAAAATTGATTTTTATAAATTCGCTCAACCATATCCATTGGAATATTTTTCATTGAGCCTTTGTACCCATAATTTTGCGCTGTTGCCTTGGTGATACCGTAATTGGTTTCGCCACCAGGATCGGAGGGATGATTGACATATCCACCCTCATGTAGGAGCACTCGTTTTAGAGCGTCTTGAAATGTTTTAGCCACAAAAAAAACCTCATCAAATGATGAGGCTAGTTTGTATTTTTGAGACTTTTTATATTAGGCGGAAAGGCTTCCGTTTATTTTATTGTTTAGATTCAATCTCTGCTAAGCAATCCTTTTTAGCTTGATTGTAAGATTCTAAAAACATTTTTTGAGTGCGGTCTTTGTACTCTTGGGTTGTAGAGAGATTTGAATATTTGGCATTCCACATCTCACGTGCAAATGAAGCCATTGAAGTACAAAATCTATAATCATTTGATAAATCAGTAATACCATAAATTCTCTCAGCATCTTCAACCAATGAATTATATTCACGACTATGTTGAGCTACATCGGGGGTATATTCCAAATTTACAGTTGAATCTTTAGCCTGAAGTTTGTCAATACGATCTATAAACTGCTCTGTCTGCTCTAAACTGATTGTTTGTAATACAACAGAATCATCTGTTCGAGCATTATTATTTTTTAAATAATAAAAAGCACCTAATAAACTTACAACGATGGCAAGACCAAGCCATTTTAACCATTCAAAATCTTTATTCACAATTTATTTCTCAAAATAGCAAAAAATCAATAAAACAAATTTATATAAAATCACTTAGATGATTCATCTAAGTCAGTCGCAATTTTTAATAGCAGTAAAGAAGATAAAAAGAAAAAAATCATGAAACCACTAGGTAAAAAGTGAGTCGAAATTAATAAACAAGTAATTGAAAGAAATGTACAACCATAAAAAAAATGGGCTCTAGCTTTTAAGATTGCCTTTTTCTTTTTTTGGGCAATCATTTCATCGTGATGCCAAACATCACATCCACACCGAACGCACTCTCTTGTAGCCACCCAAGTTGATTTCCAACATTGTGGGCATTCTCTTGCATTTGGATGGTCATTTGGCGGTGGTTCACATACACCAACATATTTATCTCCATCAATATGATCACCGCCAAAATTTCCATTAAAATTATTAATTGAACTCATCAATAACCCTCTAAACTAACTACCATAAAATCAATGCTTATCCCCATTCACAAAATCCCCCCCGAAATTTCCATTAAAATTATTCGTTTGCCCTTCATTTTTATTATCAATTTTTGCATTTTTACCATTAAGTTGATTGATAACACCAGTATTTGTCTCATTATTCACGACACCTTTTGTCGCTGTGTTATTTTCTACCCCCAATAACAACATTAATAATTTATTTTTTAAGTTCGAATCAGCTTGTCGATATTTATCAATTAAAACAGTTTCATCTTGAGCTAATCCATTCTGTGTTCTTTCTCCCGTTAAAACAAACAAAAGATCTACACCAAGAATCTTCAATAAAGCCAATTTATCACTTGGGATCGCAATCTCTTTTTCCCATCTTCCAACAGTTTTAACTGTGACTTCTGCTTGAGCTGCAATTACTCCCTGCGACAGTCCAAGGCGATCTCGTTCACTTTTTAATCTATTAGAGACATTATTGTCCATACTTACCCTTTACAAAAGGACATATATGTCCTATCGTTTACTCAATAGGTGAGAATATTCACCAAATAAACCAAAACTTTCACTAACAAGGAAACACCTATATGAGCAAGGTCAAAACAGGTGAACAAGTCAAACAAGACTTTATTGCATGTGGTGACACCATTCATGCGTGGTCAGTCCGAAATAACTTCGATCCAAGTGAAGTTTACCGCGTCATTAATGGCTACAACAAAGCAACTAAAGGCAAAGGCTTCCAAATTGCTGTAGCTCTTGGCATGAAAGCCAAACCATCAATTAACGCTAAAAATAGCACAATTTACCCTAACTTTGCATAACAACAATAAGGACAACTCAATGAAGAAAGACGATTTCATTTTGACATTTGTATTCATCTTTGTTGTGACGTTTGGCTATTTCGGTTGGTTTATGGCTGAACTCGACAATCAGGCGCTTCAACAACAGATCACAACGCTTAAATACGACAATGAAATTAAGGGGCTAGAAAATGAGCACCGTTAAATCAGCAGAAAAAGTTCTCAAAGTCTTAAAGGCTCTAACAGGACATAGCTTGTCAGGTGTAACAAATCAAGAGCTAGCCAAGCAACTTGATGAACCACCAGCACAAATCACCAGAGCATTACAAACACTCGCGGCTGAAGGCTTAGCGCAGCAGCTTGATGATGGCACATACGCGCTGGGTAATCGTTTTGTATCAGTCGCACATGCACATACACAAGAGATTGAAAAAGCTCAAGGCAGATTATCAGAGCACTTACAACGTGTGTTTGCAGGCGTAAATCAAATCAATTCGGGGAATAAATAATGAAGGATGTAACTCAAAATCAACTCGCCCAATTGGAGCAAACGGTATCAGTTGAACAGATTCAACTTTCAGAAAAATTGGGCGCAATAAAAGCAACCTCTTTTATTAAAAAATTGGTAACCGTTACCGAAATTAAATTGTTAGCTGAAATCAAGGAATCTAAACAATACAAAGGCTTAAAGGTATTTAATGGCTTAGGTGAACTGGTAACAGTTACCACTTTTGAGGAATTTTGCAAGCATATTGGTATGAGCCGTGAAAAAGTTGATCAAGATATTTTAAACCTTTCAACTTTTGGTGAAGAATTCTTAGAAACCAGTCAACGTATGGGCTTGGGCTATCGTGACTTGCGTAAACTTCGCAAGCTACCTGAAGGTGATCGTGAGGTCTTAATCAACGGTGAATCAGTCAAAACTGAAGACCGTGAAAGCTTGATTGATCTCATCGAAGAGATGTCAGCAAAACACGCCAAGGACAAAGAAAAATTGAACAAGGAAGTTGCTGAGCTTAAATCTAATGATCAAGCCAAAGAGCAGCTTCTTCAAAAGAAAGATCAAAAAATCAATCAACTCGACAGCAAGCTTTCCAAGCTAGAAAGTCCAGCTGAAATCAAAAAACGCGCTGAAACAGAACGTGATCAGTTTGCTGCCTCTGCAATTAAAACCCTACACGATGCATGTCAGGTTATGCACAACGCTACTGCGCGTTTTAGAAACCAAATCAATGATGTGATTGAGGCTATTGAAACTCATGAGCTTTATGACATCCAACAATCACTTGAAGCAAATGTCATTGCAGCATTTCAACAGATTGCACAAACGTCTGTTGAGTTCGGTATTCAAATTAACTTTGAAGAAATGGTTACACCAGAATGGTTAGCTGATTCACTTGCTGACGTTCAACCCGTAGACGATGATGTCTATCGTGACATTCTCAAAAGTACGACTGGTAAAGACAGTTCTAAACTATTAACACCAGCCCAGCTTGAAGCTGTACTGGATCGTTTAAAACAACTTGGCTTTACTATTGAATCAAAAAATAAGGATGACTTCAAAAACTTAGCAAATGACGCACAAAGCAAACTAATTCGACACTTATGGCTTCAGCTTCATGCAGCTGGTGCAGTAAAAAATGGCAGTGAAATTGCCTTGGCTAAATTTGTTGAAAATCGTGTTGATGTAAGTGCTTTGCAATTTTTGAGCAGCAAACATGCAGATATGATCATCAATCATTTACGCCAATGGTGCAAACGTTGCGGTATTGAACGTGTCACTCTGGAAGCATAGGAGGTCTATATTATGGCTTATCGTCCACACATCACAGATGCCCAACAGGTTTTCACAGACGATGAGATCATTAACTTGATGCCTAAAAATTTTATCTTCATTGCACGATTGATTAAGGTCGAGAATGCACTGAATTTAATTGATGCCTTTGGTGGTACTAAAGTTTTCATTCCAAAACGTCAGGCATTAAACGTCCATTCTGAGCTTGCTCAAGTAATAGGCTTGAACAGACTCCAACTGCTTGCAGATCAGCTCGGTAATGAGACCATTGAAGTCCCAATGGGTACACCAATCACCGTTGCTATGCGAAACCGAGCGATCCGCGAACAAGCTCCAACGATGTCAAAAGAAAAGCTTGCTCGTAAAT
>NZ_JALGBR010000021.1:0-56217 GCF_022808535.1 Acinetobacter sp. NIPH1876 | reverse complement strand
TACCATTCAATCAATGAAATATTTTCGATTGATCAACCAGTAAAAATCCACACAAGTTGTTCTTCTATTCTCTTAATGATCTTTTTACCACCTCGTCAGTGGCAAATCAACGCAATAAACATTCAACAACTTAACCAGCAAAGCTAAGTTATTTTTGCTTCATCGCGTCGGGATGAGTGCATTATAGGAGATTTTTTTTAGTGTGCAAGTCTTTTTAAACCCTTGTTTTATCAAGTGTTCTTTTTTTACACACTAATATGTATAACAAAGCAGCGCAATTCCCGTAAGCATATAAAATTAAAGCAGAAATATTTTATAAATATTTCTGCTTTGTTTTTTACTTAGTGTTCTTTATCTGTACACTGATAATTTTAATGGGTTGTTTCGGTACATTTTGATGCATTCCGTAGTTTGCCGTTGGTACATTTACGATCTTATCGACAATATCCATACCTTTAGTTACTTTACCAAATACGGCGTAACCAGCATCCATCGGTGACTTATTTAAGAAGTTATTATCTGCGACATTAATAAAGAATTGGCTGCTTGCAGAATTCGGGTTACTGGTACGTGCCATTGCTAAAGTACCGCGTACGTTCTTCAAACCATTCCCAGACTCATTCACGATTGGTGCTTTAGTTGTCTTCTCAATCATATTGGCATCTAAACCACCGCCCTGCACCATAAAGCCAGGAATCACACGATGAAAGATCGTACCTGTATAGAAGTTGCTTTTTACATAGCTTTCAAAGTTTTTTGCCGACACAGGTGCTTTATCATCAAAAAGTTCAATTTCGATGTTGCCCATACTGGTTTTCATATCAACCATGGTATTTGCAAATAAATGGCTGCTTGCCAAAATTAAACCTGTTGTCATGAACAACTTTTTCATCATTGCTTTTCTCGGCTTGATCATTGATTTGTTGTGAACGCTCATCTTAGTTTTGCTGATTCTATTTTGCTATTTCTATTTGTTATCTTTAAAACAAAAAACCGATGTTTCACGTGAAACATCGGCTCGGACTTTATTAACTATGTTTATCCCAAAATTTTCTAAAGTTCTTGGCAACTTCAATGGTATTGCGTTTGGCCTTACTTGAGACTGGCGTGAGGTTAATAAAGCCATGTGTCTGATCTGGGTAATCAACATATTGGACTTTAACCCCATTTTGTCTCAGCTTATGGCTATAGATTGCACCCTCATCATGAAGTAGGTCATGACCAGCAGTAATCACATAAGCAGGTGCTAACTTTCTAAGACTGCCATAGGTCGGTGAGATTAACGGATCATCTAACGCAACATCATGCTGTGTTGCATAATAGTCCGTCACATAATCCACATCTTTACTGGTCAACACCAAGCCCTCTCCATAGGCATAGAATGAAGGATGGCGGCTTTTGAAATCAACGGCAGGATAAATCAATAATTGTGCTTGCGGCGCATAGGCTTTACCCACGGAGTGCTGTGCAACTACAGTACTAATATTGCCCCCTGCACTATCACCGGCAACGGCAATACGATTCTTATAGATTTTCAATTGACGGCGATTTTGATATACCCACGCCAGTGCATCTTCACATGATTTGATCAACAGTTGTGGCGATGCTTCTGGTGCTAATGGATAATCAATACTTAAGACCTGTACTTTTGCATATTTGGCAATCAGACGACAAGCTTCGTCATGCGTATCCAGACCACCCACGACAAAACCACCACCGTGATAGAACACAATGATCGGCAATTTCTTATTCGGTGCAGGATGATAATGTCTGGCAAATACCGTACCACTTTGCAAAGGGAGACGAATATCCTCAACCGAGTCAATCGATGTTGGTTTATTGATGATTGCCAACATTTGCGCATCAAACTGACGGCGGGACTCAATTGGATCATCACCAATAAAGCCAATGTGCCCTTGTTTAATTTGGACAGCCATCAGACATTTAGTAAAAGAATCTAAATCTGGATATTGGTGTGGATAAGCGAGAAGCTTAGCGAGAGACTCTTGTACAATTTTGGGGAGCTTATCTAGCGCTCGTGCAGCAGGGCCTTGCCCTTTGTCTAAAATTGTTTGAATTTTTTGAGGTAATGCTGTCACTTCTGTCCCCTTCTTCGCTCTGTCCATAATTCTTGTTGTCTTCGACTATATGCTTTTCTAAAGTCTTAGATCAAGTTCAAGATTTGAAAAATATGTCGTACGCTAAAGGGCTACTATCAAAAAGTCATTATCCATAGTGCTTATTCACAGCTATTTTTTATGTCAATTAAATGCTGTTTTAACATGAGATTGTTAAAACGATAAAACTAGAACGAATAAATTCGTTCTAGTTTATAGCACTCTAAAAGTGTCAGTTTTATGAATTCAGTTAACTTCGCGCAATGTATAGCAGTACATAAGTAAGATTGCATGCGGCATCGTGTGTTCAATCTTATGCGAAACCAACTTCATCCTAAAAAATTATTGAGCAGTCGTACCTGCTGAACCAGAAACTGAACCTGATACATCCGCAGAAGCGCCACCAGATTGAACATCAACTGATGAACCACCTTGCACACCAACACCACCTTGTACGCCTGCTGGGCTTGCACCTGTTGTTTGAGCTGAGCCAGATGCATCTAAACCACCTTGAGTTGAGCAACCTACAGCTGTTAATGCAACACCGGCTACAACCGCAGAAATCAATGCTAACTTTTTCATTTCGTATTTCCTTTCATTATGACAAAAAGCAAAGTTGTCTTTGCGATGCCTATGATTCACAATTTTTTGCTCGGACGTGATGCGGATTAGTTGCAGTTTGTTATGTAAGCCGCTCTATTTTGCAATTTTTCTTAAATCAACTCTTTTCATATTTCACATATTAAAAAAAACATTCAAAATCGCTAAGGCATTAGAGTTAAAGTAATTTCACGGTTTTTAGTTTTATTTTTTCAGTTAAAAAGCGATTATCTTATTTTTTTATAATTCATAGAAACACCGTACAATCTGCTTAAAAGATTACAATTGCGTAATTTTAATTAAAAATAAATGTAGCAGACATAAAAAACCGTGACTTCTGATCACGGTTTTTCCATTTATTTAGCTTGGTTTAAGGCCATTGCATCTCACCTTTCACCACTTTGGCACCCAACTCTAAACTGCTCGACTCACCTAAAGTTGGATACTGTTTTTGCATAATTCCAATTAATTCAGCTGAATTTTTGCTGGCTTTTACCGCTTTCTCATATTGCTTTAAATAGTCAATCGAGAAATTCACCGCATCAAGACCTTCCGCTGCACCTACTTTCATATGTGCAGGCACCACCACTTGTGGATTTAAGGCTTTAATACTCTCTAAAGTCTGTACCACTTCTGCACGATCTTTGGCTGTTGGGGTATCCGCAGTCCACAGATGAATCCCCGATGACACTGGAATACCACCGACAACAGCTTTGGCACTCGGAATCCATAAATAAGTGAGTTCTTTCTTACCTTTAATTTCGATATTTTCATTTTCTAATTTTAAAGTTTTAGCCGTATAAGCTTGTGGAACAATAATCTTGCTCGGGGCATTGGCACCCATTTTAGGTCCCCAATATGCAACTTTCAGTGCTTGGGTGTCCTGAATATGTTTCACTGTTTCAGGGGTCGCAATCACCTGTACATTCGGGAAGTACTGTTTAAATACATCTAGACCAAAATAGAAGTCTGGATCACCATAGCTGACAAAAATGGTTTTTAAGGTTTTACCGCTATCTAAGATATCGGCCGCAATACGCAATGCTTCTGATTTAGAAAATTGCGCATTCACCAATAGCACTTCTTTATCCCCTTCAATTAAGGTCGAAGTCACACCAAAGTGTTCAGGTTGAGCCAAAAAGTTTTGGATTTTTAAATCTTGTGCGAAAGCAGCAGATGTTGCTGCCAAAGTTGATAAAGCAATAATATAAGGTTTGGTATTCATCTTATCGTCTCCAATTTGATAAGGAACACTTTAAATTGCAATTATTGCTGAATAAACACTCTAAACTAAGATAAAATGTTGCATATCTTGCAACAATGATAATAACGATGGACACATTAAAAGCGATCCAAGTCTTTGTTTGTATTGCGCATCAAGGCAATCTCAGCAAAGCTGCTGAACATCTCGATTATTCTAAAGCGATGGTCTCCCGTTACTTAGACCATCTCGAACAAACTTTTTCGACACGTCTGTTTCAACGCAATACCCGTAAAGTATCGCTCACCCCTGCGGGTGAAAAAGCGTTGGTCTATTGCGAAAATATTTTACAACAGCAACAACTCTTAGAAGGCTTAGCCGCGCCAGAACAGCACAGCGGCACCATCCGCTTTACCTGTGGCTTATTTTTATTTCAGCTTGGCGTGAATGAATGTATTAAGCAATTTAAAAAACGCTACCCACAGATTCATTTTGATGTCTATTTAACAGAAAATACCGTCGACCTGATGGATGCTCATGTTGATCTGGCACTACGCATTACCCAGAAAGTCGCAGATGGACTGATTGCCCGCCCAGTCTGTCAAATTGAATCCACCTTTTGCGCACACCCACATTACTTACAAGACCACACTCCCCTGTTACATCCCAGTCAACTCATTCAACATGAATGCATAGCCCATCACACACATAACCAATACTGGACCTTATTTGATACAGATCAGCAACCCCAGAACTATCCATTAAATGTTACGTTTAAAAGCAATGATGTGATCGCGCTTTATCAGATGTGTCTTAAAGCACAAGGTATTGCGATGCTGCCAACATTGCTGGTGCGTAAAGATATAGCTCAACAACGTTTGCAACAGGTGTTTACCGATTTTTCGGCACCCGATCTCACCTTATCTTTGGTTTATGCATCCAGACAACATTTACCAAAAATCACCCAAGAATTTATTGCTTTTGTGATTGAAAACTTAAATTTTTACTTAAATCAGCAAAATTAAAAGATTTAAATCGACCTGAACGCTTGAATTTTGTCGTGTTGCCCATACTTCATCCCTATCTATGAATGACCAAGATGTGGCAGTTCGGGTTTAACCCTATGAGCATTAACGCCAGAAGGACTGTACATGTTTAAGAACTTTTTTCAACGGAGATCATCAATGGCTAATGAGCACAATGAGCAAGCTCAAGACATTCAAAATGAGCAACAAACTGAACAAACTCAAGCTGAAGGTGTAGAGCAAGCAAACGAGCTTAGCGTTGAAGATTTACAAGCTCAAATCACTAAACTCGAAGAAAGCTTAAAACTCGAAAAAGCACGTACAGCCAATGCTGTTTATGAAGCACAAAAGAGTGTTGAACGCATTCAACGTGAGTCAGAAAAACATAAAGAGACTGTGCTGGAAAAATTTGCGAAAGAATTATTGGATTCTGTCGATAACCTAGAACGTGCTATTCAAGCTGCGGGTGAAGAACAAACGCCTGTACTTGAAGGAATTAAGCTTACTTTGAAATCACTCCTCACCACACTAGAAAAATTTGGTGTTGTTGAAGCAGATACCCAAAATGGTTTCAATGCTGATTTACACCAAGCGGTGGGAATCGACCCGAATGCCAAAGCCAATCAAATTGGCACTGTTTTACAGAAAGGCTATACCTTAAATGGTCGTTTACTTCGCCCAGCGATGGTGATGGTGGGTCAATAATTTACGTGAGCAAAGCGTTTATTTGCTCAAAAGTGTACAAATCTGAGAGTTTTTTGATTTTTTTTCATAAAAATGCTTGAAAAATACCAATTGACTCTCATATCGAATAACAAGCAAATCCCCTTTTAACTCCCCTTTACCAAAGGGGAAATTAGGGGATTCAAAAAATTTTAGAGGAACACAAACAATGGCAAAAATTATTGGTATTGACTTAGGTACTACCAACTCATGTGTTGCTGTACTTGAAGGCGATAAAGTAAAAGTAATCGAAAATGCAGAAGGTACGCGTACAACTCCATCGATCATTGCATATAAAGATGGCGAGATCCTTGTTGGTCAAAGCGCGAAACGTCAAGCGGTAACCAACCCGAAAAATACATTATTCGCAATCAAGCGTTTAATCGGTCGTCGCTACGAAGATCAAGCGGTACAAAAGGACATCGGTCTTGTGCCTTATAAAATCATCAAGGCAGACAATGGCGATGCTTGGGTTGAAGTAAACGATAAAAAATTAGCACCGCAACAGATCTCTGCTGAAATCTTGAAAAAGATGAAGAAAACTGCAGAAGACTATTTAGGTGAAACCGTTACTGAAGCAGTGATTACTGTTCCGGCTTACTTTAACGATGCACAACGTCAAGCAACTAAAGATGCAGGTAAAATTGCAGGTCTTGATGTTAAACGTATCATCAACGAACCAACTGCTGCGGCACTTGCGTTCGGTATGGACAAAAAAGAAGGCGATCGTAAAATCGCGGTTTACGACTTAGGTGGTGGTACATTCGACGTATCAATCATTGAAATTGCTGACCTTGATGGCGACCAACAAATCGAAGTGTTATCAACCAATGGTGATACTTTCCTTGGTGGTGAAGACTTTGATAATGCATTAATTGAATTCTTGGTTGAAGAATTCAAGAAAGAACAAAGTGTGAACTTGAAAAATGATCCACTTGCGTTACAGCGTTTGAAAGAAGCTGCTGAAAAAGCAAAAATCGAGCTTTCTTCTTCAAATGCAACTGAAATCAACCTTCCATACATCACTGCTGATGCGACTGGTCCTAAACACTTAGTGATCAACGTAACTCGTGCAAAACTTGAAGGTTTGGTTGCTGACTTAGTTGCTCGTACGATTGAGCCTTGCCGTATTGCACTTAAAGATGCGGGTCTTTCGACGTCTGACATCTCTGATGTGATCTTGGTGGGCGGTCAGTCTCGTATGCCACTTGTACAACAAAAAGTACAAGAATTCTTCGGTAAAGAGCCACGTAAAGACGTGAACCCGGATGAAGCGGTTGCGATTGGTGCTGCGATTCAAGGTGCGGTATTGTCTGGTGACAAAACTGACGTACTTTTATTAGACGTAACCCCGTTAACACTTGGTATCGAAACCATGGGTGGCGTATTAACAGCGATTATTGAGAAAAACACCACGATTCCTGCGAAGAAATCTCAAGTATTCTCTACTGCTGCTGATAACCAACCTGCTGTAGACATTTCAGTGTTCCAAGGCGAACGTAAAATGGCTCAGCAAAACAAATTGTTGGGTAACTTCCAGTTAGGCGATATCCCACCTGCTCCACGTGGTGTACCGCAAATTGAAGTATCGTTCGACATCAACGCTGATGGTATCTTGAAAGTATCGGCTAAAGATAAGAGCACGGGTAAAGAGCAATCGATCCAGATTAAAGCAAACTCAGGTTTGTCTGATGCTGAAATCGAAGCAATGATTAAAGATGCTGAAGCGAATGCTGAAGAAGATCGTAAGTTTGAAGAGTTAGCAAAAGCACGTAACGAAGCAGATGCGCTCGTTTCTAGCTCGACGAAAGCAGTCAAAGATCTTGGTGACAAAGTTACTGAAGATGAAAAAACTGCGATCACAACTGCGGTTTCTGAGCTTGAAGCAGCAACGAAAGAAAATGATGTTGAAGACATCAAAGCGAAAACTGAAGCTTTACAAAACATCTTGATGCCAATCACTCAACGTGCTTATGAACAAGCACAAGGTGCTGGCGGCGCAGAAGGTTTTGATCCAAATGCATTCCAAGGTGATGCTGCGGGTCAACAACAAAAAGCGGACGATGGCGTTGTAGATGCTGAGTTCACTGAAGTAAAAGACGACAAAAAATAATTTGTCTCTTTAAAAAAACCGCGCGAAAGCGCGGTTTTTTTTGCATTAAATTTTTATAATCAATCTTAAACTCAAATTAGTTTTTGCTAGTGTAGAGGTGGCATGGAAACCACCCTGTCGGGCTACGATAACGATGAATTAAAACCAATGTATAGAAAGTGGCGATTAGATAGATTTAGATTGATCAAAATACAGCTCACCTAGAATCGGCATAAACAAAGGTATTACACCACACGCTTTTATTTCTTCAATAAACTCAGGAATATTCACCCCTGGCAACAACTGAGGAACGTCACCAATCGGCGTCACCATGCTATCCCAATGACATGGAATAATGTATTTCGGTTTCAGTAGTCGCACCACATCTTTGACATAGTTTGGACGATATTTGCGTCCGATTGCACATAAACACACAATATCAGCTTGTTTGCCCTGTAACTCTTGCTCGATAAAATCGGCGGAATCAATGTGAACAACGCGCAGTTGTCCTGTATCAATCCACCAATTCAAGACCAAACCATGTCGCAACTGATGAAACTTCGGTGGATATGGTGGTGGTGCAGTCATATCTCCTGGCAATGGAACACGACCAAACAAGGCCTTGCCATGAATTGAAGGTAAACCAATCACTTGCCAATTCCCGCAGCAAATCACTTCCCTACCCTTTGTCTCATACATCTGTTGCTCAGCTAAACCTGCTGAGCGTCCATACATCACACTGGCTTGTGAACCAATCAAGCGAGCACCTGTTTGTTTACACACTTCTGCAGCATCCAGAATATGGTCATAATGTGCATGGCCAATCAGTACCTCATCCGCATCAGGGATATAGTATTTGACCAATACTGGATCGCTAGATAAAGGTTGAGTAAAGGTCTGCCAAAGACTTGGGCGGCTAATAAAAGGATCAAGCACCAAGGTTCGATTATTATCAGACAGGATAAACCCTGCGGTCCCCAGATATTTAATTTTTAGATTTTCTGCCTTTGCTGTTGCAGGCGAAGCCACTGCCCATGCAGCCTCAGGCGCTTTGAGTAGATATTTCAGCATGCATGTTCCTTTGCATTTTATTGTAATTGCCAGAATCGATCATTTTGTCTTCAATATGGCAGTTATATGCGTCAATCTCAAGCTGAATCCCAAAACTGAGATTGGCAGTATCATGCCTAATACTGCAGGATTAGTTTGATATACATGAAATTATATTTCGGTATAATCCCAAGTATTAAAAAAATGATACCTAGATTAAAGATGAAAACAGATACTGTCATTAGCAAAACTAGATTTAGATTAGTTCTTATATTTTCACTACTTAGTTTTCTCATAAGCTCAATATTTGATGCTTACAATCAAACATCCATTGCGATTAGCGAACTCATATCAAGAGATCCTCAGAACTGGGAACTTGTCATCTCAGGCATACTTATGCTTGGTTTTGTTATTGTATTCATCGGCTTACTTTTATTTAAACAATGGGCGAGAAAGCTTTACGTCTATAGTTTTTTCCCACTGTTACTTATTTATCTTTTACCAAGCTATTCTTCGACATTCATATCTGGTTTTGGCGCCATTTTTTATGAGCTAGGCAATATTCTATCTACACTGATCTGGGGAATTTTAGTGCTACCCAGCCTCTACCAACCTCTATTTTCCAAAAATAACGAATGAAATTCTTCCTCCTTCTTGTATTGGTACTCTTTTTACTTTGGTCAGGCTATCAAACCCGCCAACACCCTCAGCTTAAATTTAACTCGCTGACAGACCGTATCGCCAGTCCACTGGATACACGCCTACGCTATCGTATTGCCGAAGTTGACCCTCGTTTTAAACTCAGTATCGAGCAAGTCAAAACCATTAGCCAACAAGCGACACAAATCTGGAAAGATGGTACTGGGCAGGATTATTTTGTTTACGATCCTCATGCGCAGCTCGCGATTCACCTAATTTATGATGAGCGTCAAATGGAAAGCGAACAACGCCGAGAATATTTAAGCCAACTCGCGTCGAATCAACAACATTGGCAAGAGAAAAAGCAACAACTGGATCAGATTGAACAGGAAATTATACGGAGCAAGCAATTTCTGGATTTAAAACAACAACAACTGAATCAGCAAATCCAGCACTATAATCAAGAACAACAAAATGCACGACAGCATCCAAGCTCTTTTGCCAACCCAGAATATTTTCAGCAACGGCAGCGGGATTTAGAGCAGAATGTGCAAACATTGCAACAAGAAATTGCTCAGTATAATCAGAGAATCATTCAGTTAAATCAGCAAGTTGATGAACTCAATGCTTTAGACCAGCAGCTCAATGCCTCTGTCAGCCAATATAAGCAACGCTTTAAGCCCCATTTATTTCATAAGGGCTTATTTAATGGCAAACAAATATTTATTTACGAGTTTGAATCAGCAGATGACTTACGTTTAACCATCGCACATGAGTTCGGCCATGCATTGGGACTACAACATGCTGATGATCCACAAGCACTCATGCATCCCATTATGAAAGATCAAGATACCGCGCATTTCCGTTTGACTCCAGCAGACCTCTCTCTTTTATTAGCGAGATAGCCCCAACGAATTGTTATACTCTCATGTCTCTAAAAAGTGGCTCAAATTGCATGGACTATAAATGTCACAATCCAGCAATTTTTAACTAAAAAGTAAAAAACTTTTCAACTTTGCATAAATTTTACAAAAGTTAACAATTGACCATTTTTTCGCTCTCTGCTCAAGGATTTTTTGCCATGATCAATTTAATCCGTTGATATTTTTTAACTTACGATCAAAAAACAAACATGTTGTTCATTTTTTTATTGTGCAAATCACTCGATCCAATTTTTTATTTATTAGAACAAAATCACATTTTTTAGTTTTATTTATTAAATACATAGCATTTTGACGCCCACAAAATAATGATGAAAAATAAGTTTTATTTGGGGGGATTTCAGCATGCGAGTTCATTATCTAGCATTCTTTATTGCTTGTTTGAGTGTGAGCCTACCTCAGTTAAGCAGCGCTCAAGCAAATATCAATCATACAGATGGACACCAGCACCAAGCCACAAAAAAAATAGTGCACTATCGTATTGCCGACATTGATCCACGCTTTAATTTAAGTCAACAACAAGTCCTCGAACTCACCCAGCAAGCTGCCAAGCTTTGGGAACAAGAAACAGGACAACAAAACTTTATTTATGATCCACAAGCTGAATTCAGCATTAATTTAATCTTTGATGAACGTCAACAACGCAGCACGGATCGTTTACAAGGCCTAGATCAACTGAAGCAACAACAACAACAGTGGGAAATGCAGAATCAACAATTACAACAAGTTAAAGAGGAAATTCAAAGAACGACTGCTTTAATCGCCAGTAAGCAGGCACAACTCAACCTCCAATTCCAGCAATACAATACAGAGGTTTTGCGTTTCAACCAAACCCGTTCTAATTCTAAAGATTTAGCTCAACAATTTTCACAAAGGCAGAAGGCTTTAGAACAACAGTCTTTAGTATTGCAACGTGAAGTTCAAGAACATAATCAGCGTACACAGCAGCTCAATCAACGCATTCAGAATTTAAATCAAAACAATCAACAACTGGTTGCATCTGCAAGCCAATTTAATCAGGTCTTTCAACCACATTTATTCCATAAAGGACACTTCAACGGTAAACAAATTCTGATCTATGAATTCTCTTCTACTAATGATCTGCGTTTGACCTTAGCACATGAATTTGGTCATGCACTTGGTCTAGAGCATACCAATGATCCACGCTCACTGATGTACCCTGTCATTCAAAAACAAAACTTCCAGCAATTTGCGCTCACTGATTCTGATAAAGATTTGGTAAAAGCCATTTATTGATAGCAACAGCAGGTTTTTCTTTACAAGAATTAACATTGACTAGACTCTAAGTATAGTTTTTGTACAAATAAATAAATATTTTATGTGAAATAGAATGTATTTTTTTTAGATGTAAAAAATATTTTTGCAGCTTAATTTGATCAGCTATTAAAGATTTAATGCATTAGAAATAAAAAATAAACAGTTGTTCTCACATTGGTTTTAGATCATTTAATAAACAAACCCTGTTTTTTTTGCACGATTTTTTACCAATATGTCTACAAATGTATTTTTATTCATTTTCCGGAAATATCGTTAAAACTCATAGATTGAACTCTCTTCCATCAATTTGACTACTGATTTTTTTTGACTAAAATGTGACCTCTTTCAAGCTTTATCTCCTATTATGCGTCTTTTATCTCTCCTTATGGCTGCATGTTTTACCTTGCTAGCCCCAGTCTCGACTTTTGCTAAAATTAGCTCGACTGCTCCAGCACAGTCGCAAGTTCGCTATAACACAGAGCAACCTTTACGCTATCGTATTGCTGAACTTGACCCGCGTTTGAACATCGATCAACAACAAATGATCGACTTAAGTAAACAAGCTGCTGCAATTTGGGAAAAGAACACGGGTCAAAAATATTTTGTGTATGATCCTGAGGCAGATTTTGTGATTAATCTGGTTTTTGACCAACGTCAAATTCGTAGCATGAAACGTGCTGAAAGTTTGAGTCAACTTGAGCAAGAACAACAGAATTGGTTGAATAGAAATGAGAAATTGCAGAGAACCAATGCTGATTTAGCAGAAAGCAATGCTCAACTTGAACGACAAAAGAAAGCCTACGAAAATCAGGCCCAACAATATCAGCAAGGCTTAGCGCAATATAAGGCAGACAGCAGCAATAAAGCATTGTTCACTGCACTGCAAAAACAGCAACAACAGTTGCAGCAGCAAGCCCAGAAATTGCAGGCAAAAATTACTGAATACAATCATAAAGTCCAGCAAAGTCAGGAAAAGGCTGAAAAATCGAAACAAGTCCATCAACAGTTAAGTGCTTCTGTAAATGAGTTTAATGAGACTTTTAAGCCTGAAGTGCTACACAAAGGTCAATTTGATGGAAAACAGATTTTTATTTATGAATTTTCATCAACTGATGACTTACGTTTAACCTTAGCACACGAATTTGGTCATGCTTTGGGTCTAAAGCATACCCGTGATCCAAGGTCTTTGATGTATCCACGGATTAAAGATCAGGATGCAAAAGATTTTCAACTGACTGAGACTGATCTAAAGCTATTAGGTTTAGCAGATTAATCGAACATCATAGGTAGATATAAGATGATCTGCTAAGCAATAACAAGAATGGGTCGATTGTTTTGATTTATTCATGTTATTGTGATGATAAAACATCATCTTAGCCTTAATGGAGATCAGCATGAGTTATTATCATATCTTAATTGAAGTGAACAACCACATCAGTACGATTGAACAGACTCGTGATATCGAACTCTTGAATATTCAAGATATTAGCCCTTATCTCCATGCCATCTTAATTCCTTATTTCAATGAGCAAGAGTTAGAGCTTGAAGATGAAAATCTTGCTTATGATGAAGTATTGCATCTTGAAATCAAACAAACGCTATTGCCCATCGAGCACTTGATTGAAGAAGAACAAAAACAATTACCAAGTGATACCGATGTCACGATTACCGCTTATGAAATCTTTAATGATCGTGATTTAAGCCAAGATGTCACAGCGGTCATTTTTGATATTTTAGAAGCCGTTAAATTAGATGCTGCCCCTTAATTAAAAAAGGTCTGCCCAACGGCAGACCTTTTTTAATTATCGAGTTCAAATTTATTTCATCATTTGCTTGGCCTGCTCCTGACGGAACGCACGTAAAATCTGCTGCCCTGCACGTCCAGTCTGGTTTAAACCGAGACGGCTCTGTTCTTGGCGAATGGCCTGACGGCTTTTATCGCCAATCAACCCATCGACTGCACCAATATCATAGCCACGCTGTACTAAAAACTGTTGAATTTCACGACGTTCTGCACGGGAAGTCCCTGCATCATCGGTCGGCCAAGCGGTTAAAAATGGCGTGCCACCACGTAAACGATCAGATAAGTGTGCAATGGCTAAACCATAACTTTCAGCCGCGTTATAGCTATAAATTGCATCGAAGTTTTTAAATACCAGAAATAATGGACCATTGGCACCCGCCGGTGAAATCAGTCCCGCTGGCGTACTGCCCGATAAATTACCTTGAATCAACGCAGTGCCATCCGCTCGGGTGACCCCTTGCGCAATCCAGTTGTTCAGTGCTTTCTTATTCCGACGGCTTTCACCAGAAATTGACATGCCTTGCGGGATTTTAACCTCAAAGCCCCATGGCATACCGGTTTGCCATCCTGCTCGTTTTAGGAAATTAGCTGTTGAAGCTAAAGCATCCGTGGTACTTGAAACCAAATCACGGCGACCGTCTCCATCGAAATCTACGGCTAAGCGCTCATACGTTGATGGCATAAATTGAGTATGACCAAAAGCACCTGCCCATGAACCATACAATTGATCTTGGGTTAAATCACCACGTTGTAAAATACGCATAGTGGCAAAAAACTCACCACGGAAATAACTTTGACGACGACCTTCACAGCTCAAAGTACCCAATGCCTGTAATAAAGGATATTTACCCGAAATATCACCATAATTACTTTCGACACCCCAAACGGCAACTACTGTTTCTGCAGGTACACCATAGGCCTGCTCAACGCGGTTTAAGACTGCACGATGTTGAGTCAGTTTTTGCTGTCCTGCTTGTACTCGTTCGTTATCCACAAGGCCAGACAAATAATCCCAAATCGGGGTCGAAAATTCAGGTTGATAGTTTAATTTATCAATCACCGAATAATCAGGCGTTAAATTTTGCGTATAACGATCATAGGTTGCACCTGATACGCCTGATGCAATTGCCTGTGAACGCAAATTGGCAATACAGCCCTGAAAATTGGAATTTGGCGTATAATTACTACTGGCAACAGGCGCTGTTGTGGTGGGTGTCGAAACCGTTGCACCGTTAATCACAAGCTCGGCATGCGCCTGATTGAAAAAAGTAAATAAGGCAGTGCCTAGAAAAAAAGAAAAATGACGTTTCATGACTGAACCAAAACTTTTGAATTTAAATTTCCTCTCCACCTTAACACGCTATATGAAGATGTATAGTTTGGAAACGTAACTTTAAATTCATTTTGGCGAGTTTTAAATTTAAAACTCTGTTTTTAAATTCATAACTCAGGCTTTATTTTAAATTTAAAAGTTATCAACATGACTTATTTAAATTCAAAAGCACCTCCATTGGATAACACAGCCTTTTAAATTTAAAAACTTATCCACTTTTAAATTCATTTTCCCATATATAAACGAGCGATTGTTCCAAATAGAATCCTAAAAAGACCACAAACCTATATTTTTTTATAAAATAATTATAGATAAAACAGATATCCACAGCTCAATAATTTAAATTTAAAAGCCAACCACCACGCAACTTTAAATTTAAAACAATACGCTCATTTTGAATTTAAACCCTATAAATACTTATCCACCGCCATTTAAATTCAAACAACAGCCACTCTTTTAAATTCAAAATATCAAAAACAAGTTATCCACAACAAACCATTACTCTATTTTTAAATTTAAAAAGCATGTGAAATAAAAAAAGCGATCCAAAGATCGCTTTTTTTAGGTATTGTGGATAAGTTTAGATGCTCATATCATCAGTTAATGCCAATGGAACAGGTAATATTTTTGCCAATTGGCGGCATAAACCGGTTAAATCATCTGAATGATTTGGCATCAACGTAATGTGTCCCAGCTTACGGCCAGTACGCTCAGACTTATTATAGAGGTGTAAATGAGCGCCATTCAGTGCCAAAACATCTTCTGACTTGGGATGCTGACCAATAATATTGATCATCACACTTGGGCGAATCACTTCAGTTGCACCCAATGGTAAGCCTGCAACCGCACGGATATGGTTTTCAAATTGCGAGCAAATCGCACCTTCAATCGACCAGTGACCTGAATTATGCACACGACACGCCATTTCATTGGCGCATAAACCTTGTTCCGTCACAAATAGTTCAAGTGTGAGCACACCCACATAATCTAAGTGCTTCAGCAATCGGGTAATATAGTCTTGCGCAACAGGCTGTAAATCAGCGCTATTTGGAGCAGGTACGATTGAGTGTGACAAGATGCCATTATGATGGTGATTCTCAGCCAAAGCCCAAGTTTTCACATCACCATTTTGTCCACGTACCGCAATAATCGATACTTCGCGACTGAATTTGACAAAACTTTCTGCCACCAGACTTTTTGCAGGACCTAATTCAGCCCAAGCTGTCTCAATTTGATCTTCAGTACGTAAAACGAATTGACCTTTACCATCATAACCACCAGTTACGGTTTTCAATACGATGGGTAATCCCAGATCCGATACCGCTTGTTTTAAGCTCTCTAAACTATCCACAGCGCGATACGGCGCAACAGGAATGCTCAACTCATCAAACAAACGTTTTTCAGCCAAACGATTTTGTGCAGTCGCCAAAGCAAGGCGAGGAGGGTGCAAGGTTTTGCTTTGTGTCAAAACATCCACATCTGCAACAGGCGTATTTTCGAATTCAAGACTAAAGACATCCGCGCTTGCAATAAAATCCTGTAATCCCTGTGCCGCTTGGCTCGAAAAAACTGGACCCAAAATCGCAGCAGGGCAATCTGTTTCTGCTTCAAAGAAGGTGCATTGAATATTCAGTGGTAAGGCTGCTTGCGCCATCATACGGCCTAGCTGCCCACCACCAAAAATGCCAATCGTTTTATTCATATCTGTAACTCTTTTGCTCGGGCAAATCCTTAAAGCAACATTCTTACTCGTCTTCTTGCGGAGCTTACGCTCCTCAGGGCAAAGCGTTGCTTTGCGTATCCTCATTCATGACCAGGAATGTTATTACTCGATACTTTTTCTGTTTGTGCAGTACGGAAGTCAGCCACATTTTTAGCGATGTCTGGACGGGTTAAACCTAAAATCTGTGCCGCCAGAATTGCAGCATTGGTTGCACCAGCCTGACCAATTGCCAAAGTACCGACTGCGATACCTGCTGGCATTTGTACAATCGAAAGCAATGAATCAACACCATTTAAAATCGATGATTTAACCGGTACGCCTAATACTGGTAAATCAGTTTTAGCGGCGCACATTCCCGGTAAATGTGCAGCACCACCAGCACCCGCAATAATCACTTGGATACCGCGATCACGTGCTGTTTCAGCATATTCAAATAAACGATCTGGCGTACGATGCGCAGAAACCACTTCAGCTTCAAAAGGAACACCCAACTGTTTGAGCATGTTAGCGGTATGTTCAAGTGTTGCCCAATCTGATTGAGAACCCATGATAATTCCGACTAAAGGTTGGCTATCTGTTGCGACCGCATTCATTGGCTTTTCCAAAACATGATAAAAATAGACAAGTATCTCGACTTACGCCAAGCACGAGAGAATAAATTGGCACATATTATAGCGGTTTTTTCAGGCATCCCCAACAAAAGAACACGTTAACTGACGCTTCGGAAAATTAGCTTTGATTTCTAAAAACAAAGTAGACACAGCCCATTAAACATAGCATCGCCCAGATGTAATCGAGTTTGAAGGGTTGTTTAAACACAAAAATCATAAAGGGCACAAACACCATTAACGTCACCACTTCCTGAGTGATTTTCATTTCACCCAAACTCCAGCCATGCTGGTTCAGCAATTTGGTAGCAGGAATCATAAAACTATATTCCAACAGCGCAATACACCAGCTAAATAAGATTGCCTGCCAGAGTGGTGCATCATGCAAAACCTTCAGATGCCCATACCATGCCAAAGTCATAAAACAGTTAGAAATAATCAACAAACATAGGGCGAGAAGAGTAGGGCTCAACATTGTGTTCTTTTATCCAAATCAGGGTTGAACAATAGGGAGTAGCATGCCAGTAAAACTGTTGAAATATTAGCATCTATCCGCATCATTATAAGTAAAGAACAACAACGAATTTTGACTATCTTTTCCATGCAAGCCTTGCTATCGTTGCGTTTGATTTTTATTGATAACGACAATCATACATACGATACCGTGCTGTATGAAAAGCAGTGGAGAAGGCGCGTTATGCATCTGCATATTTTGGGTATTTGTGGCACATTTATGGGGTCTTTGGCTCTACTCGCACGAGATTTAGGACATAAAGTCACAGGTTCAGATGCCAATGTTTATCCACCGATGTCGACTCAACTGGAAAATGCAGGTATTGAATTGATGCAGGGCTATGACCGTAGCCACTTGCAACCACATCCTGATCTTGTCATCGTCGGCAATGCCATGAAACGTGGGATTGATGCGATTGAATACATGCTGAACGAAGGCCTGCCTTATATTTCTGGTCCACAATTCTTGGCAGACCATGTGCTCCAAGGTAAACATGTGCTCGGTGTCGCAGGCACACACGGTAAAACCACCACCACCACCATGTTGGCTTGGGTGCTTGATCAAGCAGGCTTAAATCCAGGTTTCTTGATTGGCGGCGTACCATTGGGTTTCAGTGAAAGTGCACGTCTAGGCGGCGGTCAATATTTCTGTGTCGAAGCGGATGAATATGACTCTGCCTTCTTCGATAAACGATCTAAGTTCGTTCATTATCATCCTAAAACCGCGATTTTAAACAACCTCGAATTTGATCACGCTGATATTTTTGATGATCTGGCTGCGATTCAAAAACAGTTCCATCATTTGGTGCGTACTATTCCAAGTGAAGGTCGTATTATTGCGCCAATTACTGAAACCAATATCGATGAAGTATTAGAGCAGGGCTGCTGGACCCCTGTAATTCGTACCAGTCTAGAACCAAATGACCAAGCCGCTTTATCTGCTGAGTTGATCAGTGCCGATGGCAGTCACTTTAAAGTACTGGAACACGGCCAAGTGGTCGGTGATGTGAAATGGAATATGACAGGGCAGCATAGTGTTGCCAATGCGTTGGCAACGATTGCAGCGGCACAGCACGTCGGTGTCAGCCTTGCGCAAGCTTGTGAAGCCTTGTCCAACTTCGGTGGTGTTAAACGCCGTATGGAGCTGTTAGGCACGGTGCGTGGTATCGAAGTCTATGATGACTTTGCCCATCACCCAACTGCGATTGAAACCACACTCGACGGCGCACGTAAACGTCTAGGCGAACGTAAGTTGTGGGCGATCATTGAACCACGTTCTAACACCATGCGTATGGGCAGCCACAAAGATGGTTTGGCACATTCTGCTCGTTTAGCGGATGAAGTGATTTGGTACCAGCCAGAAGGCTTGGATTGGGATCTACAACCTGTGATCTCAGCATCAGCAAACAAGGCTGAAGTCAGCCGCTCTTTAGATGAGATCATTGCCCGTGTGGTCAATGAAGCAGGTGAGGGTGATGCTGTGGTGATCATGTCCAATGGCGGCTTTGGTGGTTTACACCAAAAATTGATTACGGCTTTGTCTTAATCTAGCCAGTAGCTTATTTTCATCATCTAATTTTGTCACGGTATTCTCTATCGTGGCAGGCGGCATGGATGCCGCCCGTTGGACTGTGGTATAGGGATATACCATCAGTCCAACAAAAGATTTTTGTTACTTTTCATCTTTGAAAAGTAAGGAAACGCCTATACCCAAACAACTCGACTATTCAGCCTATATGAGGTTGTGAAATATTGCCGAATAAACATATTTGTCCATGCATTTAAAATGGCAATCAACTCAATTTATTCACAAGTTTCAACGGCAAAATTTTCATTGCAATCCCCATTGGCAACCACGGCCACTGTGGTACATAAGCCTTCACTGGTTCTTTCTCAATCGCTTTGACCAAAGCCTTACTTCCGGTTTTCTCATCCACCTCAAATGGTAATTTTTTCGCACCCTCATTTAACTCAGTGCGAATATAACCTGGGAAAATCGTTGAGACTTTAATTGGGGTATGCAGCAACTCGGCACGAATCCCTTCTGCCAAATGCGCTACAGCAGCCTTACTGGCGGCATAGGTCGATAAATGCTTCGGTAAACCACGCATCGCACTCATCGAAGAAATCACCACCAAATGGCCTTTATTTTGCGCTCTAAAGATTTCAACCGCTGCTTCACACTGTGCCAAGGCCGAGATAAAGTTGGTTTCCGCCGTAGCGCGGTTCACCTCAAAATGCCCTTTACCAATACGGCGACCATCGCCAACACCAGCATTGACAATAATTCGGTCAATCGTGCCAAATTCTTGCTGAAAAGCATGGAACACCGTAAACACATCGTCGTAATGGGTCACATCAAGGGTTTTAATCTTGACCTGAATCGAAAACTGACTTTGCAACTGTTGTTGTAAGGCTTCTAAACGCTCTAGGCGTCGTGCACAAAGCGCCAGATTGTAGCCTTTGGCGGCAAATTCACGCGCCATACCTGCGCCCAAGCCCGAACTTGCCCCTGTAATTAAAATCGTCTTTGCCATGCCTGCCACCTATTTTTTTAAATCCATGTTAAAAGTTCAGCATCACGCGCTTTCAAATAATGATGCTCATTAAAACTGAGTAATTGCAAACGACTCTCTGTCCAACGCAGTGTGGTGATACTGGCATTGGCAATCGACCAATTCAGTGCAAAAATCTGTTTGGCATTCAGTCCCAACACCTGACCGACCGCCACAGAAATCACACCGCCAGAACTAAATACCACGGCCTGACGAGGTTGCGTGGCATCAATGTGCTGACATAAACCGTGCAAAGCACTTTGTACACGCGATTGAAAGCCTAACCAAGTCTCATGATATTCATGGTCATATTGCTCACCAATCCAACGGTCAATGGCTCCATCGAAAATTTTGGCCAGATAAGCACGAGGATTGGCCACCAAATCGACATCCTGTTTCAGCAATTCAGGTTGATTAAAACGTGGTTCATATTGGGCAAAGACCTGTTGATGATCAAACTCATTCCAAGCCGATTCTGTTTGAATCGCTGCATCCTGAAAACTTTGTGATAAAGCCAGTTGCGCCGTCTGCTGATGACGTTGCATCGAACCTGCCACAATCAGCGGTGTTTGTTTCAGCGTCTGTTTAAAAAAATCACCGACAACCTGTGCCTGCTGTTCACCTTTGGCTGAAAGCTGGTCATAACTTGCTGCACCAAAAGACGCCTGCCCATGTCGTACCAAATAAATTGTGGTCATCGTTTTAAAATATCCTGTAGTTTTGCACCATATTCAGCAATCAATGGTCGTGCCTGCGGATTGTTTTGCGCGATCAGTTTTAAAGCCCGAATATGTAAGGCATGAATCATGATCCAGAAATCTTTAAAGGCTGGATTATCGGTTTGCTGATGGTAATAACGATAATAAATCTGTTGCGCAATCACAGCCAAACGGAACAAACCAAACACTTCATAAAAAGCCCAATTGGCAGGCTGTAAACCGGTCTTTTCCAGATAGTAATCCACCACCTGTTGACGTGTCAGCATGCCTTTTAGATTGGTCGGTTGACGGCGGCTGGATTTCATCAAAGCATCATCATCCTCTTGAATCCAGTAGGCGAGTGCGCTGCCTAAATCCATCAAAGGATCACCCAATGTTGCCATTTCCCAATCCAATACGCCAATCACTTGCGTCGGTTGTTGTAGAGCTAAAATGACATTATCAAAACGCCAGTCATTATGAATCACGCAGGTTTTCGCATCAGTTGGGATATGTTGCAGCAACCACTGACGCACAAAGGTAAAATCGGGCACATTCGGTGTCAACGCTTTGCTATAACGTGCATCCCAACCTTCAACTTGACGACGGCAGTAGCCTTCACCTTTACCCAGTTTTTCTAGCTCCGTGCCTTGATAAGGTACTTGATGCAGCTCAATCAATTTATCTAAGACATTCAGACAAAGTTGCTGCACCTGTGACTCATCCAACTGTAATTCTTTGGGTAAATTAGCACGTGGAATAATGCCTTCAATCCGCCTCATCACATAAAAATCGCAACCGATGACGCTGTCATCCTGACACAGCGCAATCATTTCAGGTAGCACAGGGTAGAACGGTGCCAGATGCTTTTGCACATTGTATTCACGCGCCATATCATGCGCTGATTTGGCTTTGGTGCCTTTCGGTGGACGACGCAAGATCAGGTCGGCATTGTCATACTGCAGCCGATAGGTCCAATTCGATGCGCCCCCTGAATATTGGGTCACTTGTACCTGTCCTTGCAGATCTACACCTTGGTTTTTTAACCAGTTTTCAACCGCTGCAATATCCAGCTCTTCACCATGGCGAACCTGTCCACCGATATCAATCATTGTCATTGTTGTATTTTCCTTATCAACGAGCATAGCCACGTTTTTTCAGTTCTAATTTGGCAATCATGCCTTTATGGACTTCATCAGGTCCATCGGCCAAACGTAAACTACGCGCTTGATTGAAAAATGCAGTCAGTGGGGTATCGCGTGAAACGCCTTCACCACCGTGTATCTGGATCGCCATATCGACCACATGTTGCAAGACGCTCGGCGCCACCACTTTAATCGCAGAGATTTCTGTCAATGCCGCCATATTGCCCAGCGTATCCATCTTATAAGCGGCGTACAGGGTCAATAAGCGCGCTTGATCGATCTGCACCCGCGCATCTGCAACACGCTCTAAATTACCACCGAGTTTGAGAATTTCTTTACCAAAGGCTTTACGTGACATACCTCGATCAATCATCAGCTCCAATGCTTTTTCAGCTGCGCCAATACAACGCATACAATGGTGAATCCGCCCAGGCCCTAAACGCCCTTGCGCAATTTCAAATCCTTGTCCTGCACCGCCAATAAAGTTGCTAAGGGGTACACGCACCTGTTCGAAATTGACTTGCCCATGTCCATGCGGGGCATCGTAATCACCAAAAACTGGCAACATCCGTTCAATCGTTACCCCTTGCGTGTCGATTGGCACCAATACCATCGAATGTTGATGATGACGGTCTTTGTTTGGGTCTGGAGTATAGGCCATGAAAATAATCACTTTGGCATTGGGATCGCCTAAACCCGATGACCACCATTTGCGTCCATTCAAAACAATCTCATCGCCCTCAATCACGGCCGTGGCTTGCATATTGGTGGCATCACTGGAGGCGACTGCAGGTTCAGTCATGCAGAATACGGAACGGATTTCGCCCGCGAGAAGAGGGTGCAGCCATTGTTGTTTTTGCTGCTCACTGCCATAGCGCCATAACACTTCCATATTACCGCTATCAGGCGCATTGCAGTTAAATACGGTTGGTGCAAGTAAGCTACGTCCAGTCAGTTCGGCAATATGCGCATATTCCTGTACCGACAGACCTGCACCCAGCTCTGTATCAGGCAAGAACATGTTCCATAAGCCAGCTGCTTTGGCTTTACTTTTCAGCTGTTCCAGTTGGTCAGGCCATTGCCATTGCGTCCAGTCGCCATCGACATTGAGATGATGGACTTCATCCCAGAAGGCTTTTTCAATCGGTTCTATTTCTTGTTGAATAAAGGCTTGCGTTCGTGCAATAAAATCCTGTGCGCGTTCAGATAATGCAAACATCCTCATTTCCCTCAATCTAAAATATGGCGAATATTGATTCGCTGCTTTACATCACCATAAGCGAAAATTTATTATGAATGAAATGATTTTATTTTATTCAAAACTATGAATCAGATTCATAATACTAGCCCACTGGAAGTGGCTCACTTTCATCGTATTGATATCAATTTATATCCGCTGTTTATTGCGATTTTTGAACAAAAGAGCATTTCCAAAGCTGCGCAATTGTTGTGTATCAGCCAATCAGCAGTCAGTCATGCCTTGCAGCGTTTGCGCACACAACTTGGAGACGAGTTATTTGTTCGAAGCGGGCAAAAAATGCTGCCAACGCCTTATGCCGAGCAAATTTATCAGCCGATTCAGACCGCATTGCTAAGCATTCAACAGATTGCCGTACCGCAGCATGATTTTGTACCCAGTATGCTGCACAGCCTAAAAATTGCCATTCATGATGAAATCGAACCGATTATTTTTCCACAATTGGTGCATCATTTTGCCCAATTGAATCTGAACATTCAGTTCTTGAGTTCTAAGCTGGATCGTAAAAATATGCTGGCCGATCTCTCAGCGCAACAAATCGATTTTGTGATTGATCTGGTACAACCCCAGCAGGCACATCTGCAGTTTGAAAATCTGATTGATGACCATTTTGTGGTGTGTACCCAGCAGTCTGAGATGAATTTATCTCAGTATTTATCCTCACCGCATATTGGTGTGTCATCACGGCGGACTGGCTTATTGCTGGAAGATATTTATCTAAATCGACAACAGCTGTCTCGGCAAATTTTCCTGCGTTGCCAACATTATTCAACCGCACTGCAAGTCTTGGCCCAATACCCCGATGCAGTGCTAACGATTCCACAAAGTATTCTGAAAAATCTGCATTATGCGAAGCATTTAAAGATCCACGCACTTCCGATTGAATTGCCTAAAATCAACATGGGCATGTATTGGCATGAACATGTCACACATAACCCACGCCACCAATTTTTGCGCACAGAAATTTTGAAAATTTTTAATTAGAACAGGCGAATGCATTGCTGATTCGCCTGTCTGCTCATCTTCATATTGGGAGGCTTTGATTATTTGTTTGATGCCAGCTGTTGCTGATCATGGCAATTGATCAAGTACACTTTGGAAAGCATGAGACGGAGGATATAAACCACCGCCATCGCAAAAATCATATAGCCAATATCGGCAAAGAAAAAAGGAATCGAGAAAAGGATCAAAATCGTCATTGGATAAAGCCAACGTCCCCATCCCGACAAATAGGATGTCTCATAAAATAGCCAAATATAGGTGTTATAAACCACCAAGCAGATCGCAATCATCCATCCCATCATTTGACTGGAAATGTGAGCATGATGTGTTGAAACATCGACCGAGGCCGCTAAAGCTGCACCTAAGACCGCAATACTGATAAAGATAAAAAAATGGCCGTACCCCCATAAAAAAGGCTGTACCCCATGACGTTGATGGTGATGATGACTGCGATCAAAGTAGACCCACCACATGGCAAACATCATCAATAAGCCGCCAATCACTAAAAAGATTTCTTTGAAGTTCACGTCATGATTGGCAAAGGCTTCCTGAGTGGCAGCAAAACTGCCAATAATCGACTCTCCCAACACAATGATGGTGAGTAGTGCATAACGCTCAACAATATGATGTGGATGCCAAGGTGTCACCGCATATTTTTCGGCATACAGCGGTACAGCTAACTCAGCCAATACCAAAATCAGGAATAACACAGGCGTCATATGAATAGCGCTGAAATTGCCAATCAACCATCCCAACTGCACCAAGACTATACCAATGGCATAGCGATAGGCAGTTATCCTTCGTTCAGGATCATGCTTGGCGACACGTATCCATTGGGTCACTAAAGCCAAACGCATAATCACATAACCAATGATAATGACATCAAAATCCTGCTGTTGAAAAACTGCGGGGATACCCGCCGCCATCACCAATGAGCCAACAATTTGCACAAAGGTCAAACAGCGATACAGCGTGTCATCATTGTCATAGGCGGAGGCAAACCACGTGAAATTCATCCATGCCCACCACAAGGCGAAAAACACCATAAAATAGGTCGGTAAAGCATGCCATAAATGACCTTCAATGATCGCGTGATGGAGTTGCTGTCCTGCTGTTGCAATCGCAACCACAAAAATCAGGTCAAATAAAAGTTCTAATGGCGTGGCCGCACGGTGGGCTTCTTCAGGGTCACGGGGGACAAATAATTTCCGCGGTTTATTTTGATTGTTTTCAGCACTCATCTCTTATTCTCTGAACAATATAGGCCTTCGCTTTTAACTTAATCTATCTTCCAGCATTTACCTAATACCGCAATCATAAAAAAATGCTTAAAATTTATGCATTGAAAGTTTGCTTAAATCGATTATTTATGTAATTCTATGCCTATCTTTGGATGTCATCATCCATAACAGAATTTGACAAGGGGAGTAGCCTCCTCCAAGCCTAGGTTGTGAAACTGAACAATTTAGGTGTCAGAGTTTCGTCATTACACTTTGCAAAAAGTCGGACTCTGAGCATCACAAGCGATCGTGATGTAGGCAAGACCTTGATCATGTTGAAACAGATGTTTTATTTAATTCATCTGGCAACTGGTCAAGGTTTTTTTATGTCCATTTGCCAGATAGGGAGTTGTGATGGAAACTATCGGTAATTTATGGCTGTACGTTGCGTTCTTCGGAATCGTAACCGTCATGCTCATAGTCGACTTTTTAGGCTTTAAACAAAAACAAAACCAAGATGTACCCATCAGGCAAGCGGCTTACTGGAGTATTGCTTGGGTCACCGTTGCCATGATTTTTGGTGGTGGTTTGTGGCTATACCTGCAACAAACCGTAGGCGCAACCATCGCCAACCAAAAAACCATGGAATACTTTGCGGGTTATTTACTGGAAAAATCGCTGGCAATAGATAACGTCTTTGTCTGGCTGATGATTTTTGCAGCTTTTGCGATTCCTCCTGCATTCCAGCGTAAAATCCTGCTTTACGGCGTACTTGGCGCAATCATTTTAAGAACCATCTTTATCTTTATTGGCGCTTGGTTTGTACAAGAGTTCTCTTGGGTGCTGTATATCTTCGGTGCGTTCCTTGTCTACACAGGCTTTAAGTTCCTAAAAGGGCAGGATGAAGAAGAAACCAATATTGAAGATATCAAAATGCTGAAGTGGTTACGCAAACACATGCGGATTACCCCACAGTTAGAAGGCAATAAGTTCTTCGTTCGCCAGAACGGTGTATTATGGGCAACGCCTTTGTTCTTGGTGTTAATCTTGGTAGAAGCGTCTGATGTGATTTTTGCGGTGGATTCTATTCCTGCGATTTTCGCTGTGACCAGTGACCCGTTCATTGTATTAACCGCAAACTTAATGGCGATTTTGGGCTTACGTGCGATGTTCTTCTTATTGGCAGGCGCTGCAAGCAAAATGCATTACTTACCATATGGTTTGGGCATCATCTTATTATTCATTGGTGCAAAAATGTTATTGCTCGATGTATTCCACATGCCAATCTGGATATCATTAGGCTTTATCGTACTGGTCTTGAGCATCACCGCTTATCTCTCGTTACGCCATAACAAACACCAAGCGCAATAAGCGCAATAAGCGCAATAAGCGCAAAGCATCTCAAAAGGGTCTTCAATGAAGGCCCTTTTTTATTTAAGCATCATCCACTAATTGCAATTTAGTCCATTGCTGTAACCACTGTTTGGATTCAACCCGTTGTTTAAAGGTATCATTGCTGACCAATGCAGGATTCCAACGCAATCTGAGTTCAAATAAATCATGCAGACCAAAGGGTGCGATCAGTTCCAATTCTCCTGAGCGGTTTAAGCGGACTGCAAGCGCCGTTGCTGTGTCTGGCCATAGTGACAAAGCCTGCTCAATCGAGACTAGAGGCTGAATTTTTTCGGCCTTATCCTGACCATACCACGTGTGCACCAAGGCCTGATTCACCACATCCCATTGTTGTTCTGGAAAGATTCGCGCTAGTGCTTGCTGCAATTGCTTTTCTCTGCTGTGATCACGCTCAGTTGCGTCATGATAGATCACATCGACATCACTATTTTGCAAGTCAAAGCTTTGACCATGTAAATGTGCCCATACGGTATTCCGAAGCACACCTGCACTTAAATAAGCCGTAGGATGTAATTGAGCCAATTGCTGCAACATCTCATACAAAGCAGGGGACTGCATAATCAGATCAAATAGTCTGCTTCGATTGCTTTGCTCTGTCTCTGTGTTTCCCCTAGATAAGACATACATTTCGATCTCCCCAAACTGAGTTTCTTTAAATTATGAGTCACATTTATATACCTTTTCAGCCTACGAATTAGACGAATAATCCAGTAACTTTGGCAAAATCAGGTACAATCAACCGAAAAAAGTAAAATTGTAGGTTGTTATGACTTTGGCTACTCCAATCACGGTGATTCGTGGTCACTTCTTAGATATTCAAAAAACCGTTTCCCAAGCTGCTGAAATTGCCGATCAAGTGCGCTATCTCGAAGATGGTGTCATGATCACTGAACAAGGCAAAATTCGCTGGTTTGGCACGTGGAACGACGCTCAAGCCCATCTTCCTGCAAACGTTGAAATTCAGCATTATCCAGAACAATTAATTATTCCGGGCATGATCGATACCCATATTCATTTCCCACAAACCGAAATGGTCGGTGCCTACGGCGAACAATTACTCAGTTGGTTGAATACCTATACCTTCCCAACCGAAATCCAGTTTAAAGACCAAGCCTATGCGCAAGACATTGCCAAGTTTTTTGTCAATGAACTACTCAAAAATGGCACCACTACAGCCTTGGTGTTCTGTACGGTACATCCTGAATCGGTGGATGCTTTATTTGAGGCCGCAGAACAGCACCAAATGCGTTTAATCGCAGGTAAGGTGATGATGGATCGTCATGCACCAGAAGCACTGTCTGACACCGCAGACAGCGGCTATAACGATTCTAAAGCATTAATTGAGAAGTGGCATGGCCAAGGTCGTGCGCTGTATGCAATTACGCCACGTTTCGCGCCAACATCAACGCCTGAGCAACTCGAAAAAGCGGGGCAACTCAAAGCTCAATTTCCGGATGTCTATGTACATACCCATTTGAGTGAAAACAAAGATGAGATTGCTTGGGTCAAAGATTTGTTCCCTGAGCAAAAGGGCTATCTGGATGTCTATCATCACTATGGCTTAACTGGTCAACGTTCGGTATTTGCACACTGCGTGCATTTAGAAGATGCTGAATGGAAATGTATGCATGAGACTGATTCTGCAATTGCCTTCTGCCCAACCTCAAACCTATTCTTGGGTAGCGGTTTATTCCCATTGAACAAAACTTGGCAACAACAGGTTAAAGTCGGCCTTGGCACCGACGTTGGGGCAGGGACCTCGTTTAGCCTATTGCAAACCGTCAATGAAGCGTACAAGGTACAACAGCTACAAGGTGATAAACTCTCTGCATTTGAGTCGCTATATCATGCAACCTTAGGCGGAGCAAAAGCCTTGCATCTGGATGACAAGCTCGGTAACTTCAATGTCGGTAAAGAAGCTGATTTTGTGGTATTGAACTTGAAACCGACCGCCTTACAACAATTACGTCAGTCTCGTTCAAAATCGGTTGATGATAGCTTATTTGCCTTATTCACCATGGGCGATGACCGAAATATTGAGGCAACCTATATCTATGGACAAAAAGCCTATAGCCAAAGTGAAACGCTTAAATAAACAAAAACTTGGGTGGATCATATTGGCCGTCGGATGTGCTGTTCTGTTAAAACGTGACCGTGCATCTGCTCAAAATGAAACATATTCTTCATCATCAAAAGGTGCATGAACGGTAATTTTGTTTTAAAATTGGCGGATTAGCTCAAGATTTCGAGGTGTTGCAGGTCAACACCTTTTTTATTTTCCCGTTTTTAAGTTTTAGGAATCTACCGATGACCATTGCAATGCGCATTATGATTTCAAGTGAAGAGATTCAAGCCAAAGTCAAAGAACTGGGCGAAAAGATCAATGCACACTATGCTCAAAGTGATAAAGAACTGGTATTGATTGGCCTGTTACGTGGTTCAGTTATTTTTATGGCCGACCTATGCCGTGCCATTGAAAAGCCACACGAACTCGATTTTATGACTGTTTCTAGCTACGTCAATGGCACCACGGTTTCATCAAGAGACGTCAAGATTCTGAAAGATCTGGATGGTGAAATTCACGGTAAAGATGTGCTGGTGGTGGAAGACATTATCGACTCCGGCAACACCTTAAGCAAAGTGGTTGAAATGCTGCAAACACGTAACCCGAACTCGATTGAACTGTGTACCCTGGTGAGTAAGCCATCACGCCGTGAAATTCCGTTAGAAGTTAAATTCTTAGGTTTTGAAGTCGAAGATCGCTTTATTGTCGGTTATGGTTTGGATTTCGATCAAAAGTATCGCCACTTACCATTTATTGGTGAAATCGGTCTTTAATGAGTAGACAGTGACTGGCATTTTATCCATGTTCATGAACTTTACTCAGGTGCCTTAGGGCACCTTTTTTATGGCCTGATATAAACAAACATTGCTCAAGAATGCACAAAAATACGACATAAATAGGCAATCCACTACAGACAAAGCACGCTCCGATCAAGCAGGATAATAAGAAATACCGCTTTTAAAACAAGGAGAAAAGATAATGTGGACTCTGATTGTAGCCATTGTTGTTGGTTTTTTTGCTGGTTTAATTGCACGCGCAATACATCCAGGTGATGACAAAGCTGGCTTTATTGTCACGACCTTATTGGGTATCGCAGGTTCATTACTCGCCACTTATGGTGGACGTTTACTTGGCTTATATGCTGAAAATTCGGCAGCAGGTTTTATTGCGTCTGTGCTGGGTGCGGTGATTATTTTATTCCTTTATAAACTCGTCACCAAAAAAAGTTAAATCCCTTCAAGGTTCCCCATTCATTTTAATCAATGATTGGGGAGCTTTTCATTAAAGTCCGAGCTCTTTCCAAATCATCTGAATTTCTTCAGCACTGCGTCCACCGACCATTTTCAAACCATTTGAGAAAATCAAGGTTGGCGTGGCATCCACAGCAAGTTTACGACCGAGTTCGAGGTTACGCTCAATCGGGTTAGCACAACTTTTTTCTTTCGGTTGCACATTCTTTTGTAGCAAGTTTTTCCACGCATAGGCTGGATTAGCATCACACCACACCGATTTTGACACCGCGATCGATTGTGGCTTTAGGGCATAGATAAAGGTATAAATCGTCACATCGGTCAGCTTGTCTAATTCAGCTTCTAATTTTTTACAATATGAACAATTCGGGTCCGAAAACACCGCTAACTCACGCTTACCGTTGCCTTTAACCGTTTTAATCGCATCTTTTAAAGGAAGTTGTTTCCAGTCAATCGAATTTTGTTGAATGACTAAATCTTTGGTCAGGTTCTTTTGATCTTTTAAGCGCACCATAGACCCCACAAACATGTGTTGGGCACTTTCATCCAAATAAATAATCTGATTATCTAGACTGGCACTATATAAACCCGTCATTTCTGTAGGTTGGATGTTGCTGACTTGGATATTGGGATATTGCTTATTTAAATTGCTTTTTAAGCTGTCTACATTGGCAAAACTCAGCGCTGAAATACAGCTCAATAATGAGAACATCCCAATTTTTTTTAACATGTCTGACACTCAATTCAAAAATCAGCGGCTATTGTAATCAGTCTCAAGCCGCTCAACAGCCAAGCTTACTCAGTAACAACCAAAACTCAACCAATTCATGCGATGTTTCACGTGGAACGTCCATTTATCCTGTTCACATCCCCCCATACGCATGCTGCAAGCGATCTATTCAGTAAAAAACTGACAATTTAGGTCCATCACATTGATAATTCTTTAATAATTTTAAAAAGTGCATAGATCAATACCTCGCTTTTTGGAATAATTCGCATCATTCACCAGCACAGTGAAGATGATGGAATAAAATGGTCCAAATCGAGTCACATTGATCTATCATTATTCATTTTCAAGAAACAAAAAAATGTTTCCCTATCGGGATGGATGTCATCGTATTACAGCAATGAACTTCGCTTCATTGTAAAAATTTAGGTAGCTCAATGTATAACGCGGAACTATTAGAAGAAGCCAAAACCTTTATGTTTCACATGCTCAGCAAAGTGGTCGAATATGGGGGGTCTGATTTATTTATCACCGCTGATTTTCCACCGAGCATTAAATTGCAAGGCCTGATGCGTCCATTGGGGCAACAGGCACTTACCGCAGATAAAACCAAGCTATTTGCCTATAGTTTGATGAATGAAAAACAGCGCCAAGAATTTGAAACAGAATGGGAATGTAATTTCGCCATCAATGTGCCGAATGTTTCCCGTTTCCGTGTCAACGTGTTTAAACAACAGCTGCAAATCGGCATGGTGATTCGTACCATTACCTCTGAAATTCCAACCTTTCAAAAGCTGAAACTGCCAGAATCTCTGAAAAATGTGATTATGGAAAAACGTGGTTTAGTGCTGGTTGTTGGCGGTACAGGTTCAGGAAAATCAACCTCTTTAGCGGCCATGATTGACCATCGTAATGAAAACTCAGCGGGACATATCATTACCGTTGAAGACCCAGTGGAATATGTACATAAACACAAAAAATCGATGATTACCCATCGTGAAGTCGGGGTCGATTGTCATTCATGGCAACATGCCTTGAAAAACACACTACGTCAGGCGCCTGATGTGATTCTGATTGGTGAAATCCGTGATACTGAAACCATGGAACATGCAATTTCCTTTGCGGAAACAGGTCATCTTTGCTTAGGTACCTTACACGCCAATAATGCCAACCAAGCACTGGATCGAATTATTAACTTTTTCCCAGAAGAGCGTCGCAATCAATTGCTGATGGATCTTTCATCCAATATGAAAGGGATTATTTCGCAACGCTTGGTACGTACCCAAGATGGCAAAGGTCGTCGTGCTGCAATTGAAATTTTATTGAATACCCCATTGATTGCAGACAATATTCTCAAAGGACAGTTCCACGCACTGAAAGAGATTATGAGCAAATCGCGTGAGCTGGGTATGCAAACCTTCGACCAAGCCTTATTTGAGCTGTATAACGAAGGCGCGATTAGCTATGATGAAGCCTTACGCAATGCCGATTCAGTCAATGAATTGCGTTTACAGATCAAGCTGAAAAGTACTCGCCAAGAAGGCGCGCCCGTTGCAATGATGACTGCGTTAAATGTGGTACAAGAAGAAAAGCCGGAAGAAGAGCAACAAACTGAAGATCAGTGATAAAAAATGGCTTGGATTGAAACACAATCCAAGCCATTAGTAATTGATTTAATTCATTATTTACCAATACAGAACGAACCAAAAATCTTACCAAGCAAATCATCGGCACTGAAATCACCGGTGATTTCACCCAATGCATTCTGTGCCAAACGCAATGACTCGGCCACCAGCTCACCAGCGTTAAACACCACCAACTGCTCACGCGCCTCAGACAAGTAACGCTGAGTACGCTTCATTGCGTCTAAATGACGTGTTCGGGCGATAAAGGTGTCTTCCTCGGGTTGGAAGCCTGCATGCGCTGTAATCGCATCTATGAGCGCCTGAACCCCCATATCCTGTTTGGCTGAGACACGGATATGACGGAAGCCCTGATAATCGGTCATTTCCGCCTGTTGTCCGGTTAAATCGCATTTATTCCCAATCAACAATAAACGCTTTGGCTCCAGATGATCAGCAAAATATTCATGTGCCAGCTGTAAAGGTTCATCGCCTTGATTCAAGTCATATACCAACAGCAATAAATCGGCCTGTTCAATTTCCTTGATCGCACGACGAATCCCTTCCTGCTCGACGATATCGCCCGTTTCACGTAAACCAGCAGTGTCAGTTAAGGTGATCGGCAAGCCATTTAAACTGATCTTTTCATGCAACACATCACGGGTGGTGCCTGCAATATCGGTCACAATGGCACGTTCATGGCCTGCAAGTGCATTTAACAGGCTCGATTTACCCGCATTCGGCTTACCCGCAATCACGACTTGTAAGCCTTCTCGTAGCAATTGGCCTTGCCGCGCAGACTGCTGTACCGCTTGAACCGAGTCTTGTACATCGTCCAACAAGGCCAAAATCTTGCCGTCAGCCAAGAAATCAATTTCTTCTTCTGGAAAATCAATCGCGGCTTCAACATGCAAACGTAAGTGAATCAGCTTTTCTAAAACCGTATTAATTTTGGTTGAAAATGCACCTTGTAAAGAACGAACCGCCGAACGTGCTGCAGCTTGTGATGTCGCATCAATCAAATCGGCAATCGCTTCCGCTTGCACTAAATCCATTTTGCCATTTTCAAAGGCACGCATGGAAAATTCACCCGCCTTTGCGGCTATCGCCCCCAAATCAAGTAAACGTGCTAACAGGGCATTTTGAATGACTGGACCACCATGACCTTGCAGTTCCACTACATCTTCCCCGGTAAAGGAATGCGGGTTTGGAAAACACAATACAATGCCTTCGTCCATTACCGAGCCATCGGCATCACAAAACTGACGGAAACCTGCCATGCGTGCCGCAGGGAGCTTTTTCTGGGTCAGTTGCTCTGCTATTGCATAAGCTTTTGGTCCAGAGAGTCGAATCACCCCCACACCACCACGACCTAATGGGGTAGCAATCGCAGCAATTGTGGTTTGATGTTGCATGTTAAATTCACCTAAAAAACGCAAGGGTTGTTGGGTTCAACCGCTAAATACAAACAAAGAAAAATCCGCCTAAGATTACCATCTTAAGCGGATTTATTCAGTAAAAGTTCGAACTTAAGCGCTCGGCTCAACCTTGTTGAGACGGTCTTTTTCGACACCTTTGTTAATAAACCATTGTTGCAAAATGGTAATACTGTTGTTGACGATCCAGTAAAGCACTAAGCCCGCAGGGAAGAACAACATGAATACCGTAAACATGATAGGCATGATACGGAACACTTTCGCCTGCATTGGATCAGTCGGTTGTGGGTTCAGCATTTGCTGAACGAACATAGTCACACCCATGATCAACGGCAAGATAAACCATGGATCCATTGCAGATAAATCTTGAATCCAGCCTAACCACGGTGCATGACGGAGTTCAACTGATTCCATCAATACCCAATACAAAGCTAAGAAAATCGGCATTTGTAACAGCAATGGCAAGCAACCAGACAATGGGTTGACTTGTTCACGCTTGTATAACGCCATCATTTCTTGCGAGAAACGCATGCGGTCTTCACCAAATTCTTCTTTCATGCGTTGCATTTCGGGTGCAATCACACGCATTTTCGCCATCGAACGATAACTTTTTGAAGAAAGTGGCCATAAAATCAACTTCACCAAGATCGTCAATAAGATAATTGACCAGCCCCAGTTCCCAATAATGTTATGGAAGAATTGCAAGCCCAAGAACAATAATTTCGCAATTGGCCATAACCAACCATAATCTACAGTTTGGTTTAAACCATCAGCCAAATCTTTCAGCTCAGACTGAACTTTCGGACCAGAATAAAGCTTAGCATCCACTTCCATTGAGGTACCTGCAGGTACATTGATCACTGGAGAGGTGAAGCCCATGATATTCATGCCGTCCGTAGACTGACGTGACTCTAATTTTGCATTATATGGCTGACCATCGGCCTGAGTGAGTTTTAAGTTCCCAGGAATCCATGCGCTCACAAAATAATGCTGAACCATGGCAACCCAGCCGCCTTTGGCTTCAACATTTAATTTTTCGTCATTAAAGTTGGTAAATTTTAACTTGTTATAATGCGCATCTGGTGTACCCCAAGCGCCACCAAGATAAGTACCCAAGGTGAAAATACCTTGTGAAGACTTACCTGGGTCATCCGAATTATCACGCTTTAATTGACCAAACATTTGACCTTGCCAGCTTTGCTGACTGCGGTTAATGACTTGATGTTTAACGGTAATTGGGTAATCGCCTTGCGTGAAGGTGAACGATTTGATCACTTCCACACCTTCAGGTGTTTTAAATACCAACGGCACAGTCAACACTTGCTGTGTTTTACCATCTTTCGACGCAACGCTTTTCGCATCTGCCAAAGTGTATGCTGTTTTTTCAACATCATACATTGGACGACCGCCACGGCTGCTATCTGGTCCATTTAAACCAATTAAACCAGATTGAGCGACGTAAGTACGTTTCGCATCGCTTTCCAGCATGACAAACGGTTTGTCGCTGTCTTTGCTTTCATCATGGCTTAACAATTCAATACGGACGATATCACCACCTTTTGGATTGATCCACAGATGATAAAGATCAGTTTGTACTGAAATCAGTTGCTGACTCACAGATGTATTATGTTCTGTGGCTTGTGATGCAGTCACATTTGCTTGTGGCAAGTCTGAAGCCGCTGTTGCATTTTGAGCATTTGGCAAATCTGCAGATACTTCATGTGCAGTCACAGCAGCCGCTTGTTGTTGCGGTGCTGGTGCAGCATGACCATAATCTTTTTGCCAAGCCAAAATAAGCAAATATGCGGTAACAAACATGGCTCCAAGAATTGCAAATCTGGCCCATTGTTGCATATCTATAATCCCAAATGGTTAGAGAGATTTTGCTTGAATAAACGATCACGAAAGGGTACAGCAACGTGATGCATTTGAGAATCTATTTGATGAAACGAAATAAAACGAAGTGCTTTACGAGGCACTGGATCATAGCCTGACCCACCCCAAGGATGACAACGGCAAATTCGCTTAGTCGATAACCATACACCTTTGACCGCGCCATGTGTCTGCAAGGCTTCGATTGCATATTGCGAACAAGTGGGAATATAGCGACAACGAGGACCCAATAATGGACTAATTGCGATTTGGTAACATCTTATCAACCAATGCAGTAAACGTACCATTGGAGATCTCTAATTTTGGAGGGATGTCACAACGACTTTGGAATGCTTCTTTGCTAAGCGTTGTAATTTTTGCCAAGCAAAATCTAATTGTTGATGTAATTCTTGATTTGCGATTGCTTCTATACCTACTTTAGGCATCACCACAATATCGATATCAGCATTAAATTGCGCTTGATGTAAACGAAAGCTCTCCCGAGCAAGACGTTTTATTCGATTTCGTTCATGTGCACGACGCACCTTTTTTTTAGCAACGACAATACCCAAACGGCTTTTCGGCTGTTCGGTTAATTTTGCTAAAAAAAGGAAATGGGGCTGATGCACTTTAAAAAGCGCACCATCAAATACACTTTTATAATCAGCGGCACAACGAATACGAGATTCAGTGCCGAAACTGTAAAGTGTCATCACCCAAGTCTGGTCAGCTTAACAGTATTAAACAGTTAAGCTATGACGACCTTTTGCACGACGACGAGCTAAAACTTGACGACCTGCTTTAGTAGCCATACGAGCGCGGAAACCATGAACGCGTTTACGCTTTAATTCAGATGGTTGGAAAGTACGTTTCATTTCGAAACTCCAAAATGATCTTTCTATAAAGGTCCGCGATTTTATTGCGCAATGTTTACGCTGTCAATGAAAAATCAAAAACTTTACATTTTCTTTGTTCTGTTTTGAAGCAATAAAACTGCTCGAAGTTATATGCTTTTATTGAAAACAAAAAATATACACAAGCTATCTATTTAAATAATATCAGTATTCGTCTATATTCACAGCTTACAAACAAGCTTATCAACAATCCATCTTCTGATTTAAATTTAATTCTTGGATTTTGAATTTAAATTTCGATATGCTCAGTTATCCACAATTTGAGTAAACCCTATAAGTAAATTCAAATTTTAAAATTTAAATTTATTCTTATTAGGGCGCATTTATTCTGTGGAAAGTGATGTTTTTTCATGAATAAACATAAAGTTATGCTGTGGATAAGCATGTTTTTATCAATTTTATAGTTTGTGGATAACTTTGAGCTTAAAACTATCCACAGCTTGTGCAAAAAGTTATGCACATGTGGTTTTGAATTTAAATTTATAAACGAATGCTGTCTTTTTCAGCAAAAGTCCCATAAATTGTCCTGACAGATGTGGATAACTTGGTTAGAATGGCGACCCCTTTGAAAGATGAGGGGTGACGGTTTTTTATTTTTGAATTTAAAAAATGGATATATAGGGGATGCACATGCTCTGGACAGACTGCTTAACTCGCTTGCGACAAGAGCTATCTGATAACGTCTTTGCGATGTGGATTCGTCCTTTGGTTGCTGAAGAGGTTGATGGTGTGATGCGTTTATACGCACCGAACCCCTATTGGACGCGTTATATTCAAGATAACCATTTAGAACTGATTTCTATTCTTGCGGAACAATTGTCGGAAGGCCGAGTTCGTCAGGTTGAAATTCTGGTTGATTCACGTCCTGGGACAATTTTGTCTTCTAATGAGCAACCTGCAACCACAACAGCAGCGTTGAGTAGCGCACCTGTTGCTGTTCCAACAAAAGTAAAAAAAGAATCTGATTTGGTTCAACCCAGTCAAAATGTCACTAAAATACCGAAGAAAAGACAACTCAATCCATTATTTACCTTCTCTTTGTTTGTTGAAGGTCGTTCTAACCAAATGGCTGCTGAAACCTGCCGTAAAGTTTTAACCCAGTTAGGCGCTTCACAACACAACCCTTTATTTTTGTATGGCCCGACAGGTCTAGGTAAAACCCATTTAATGCAGGCCGTGGGTAATGCGTTGTTACAAGCCAAGCCAAATGCACGTGTGATGTATATGACTTCGGAAAGTTTTGTACAGGACTTTGTCAGTTCATTGCAAAAAGGTAAGGTTGAAGAGTTTAAGAAAAACTGTCGTTCTTTAGATTTATTGTTGGTCGATGATATTCATTTACTCGCAGGAAAAGAAGCAAGCCTTGTTGAATTTTTCTATACATTCAATGCCTTATTGGATGAGTCTAAACAAATTATTTTAACCTCAGATCGTTATCCAAAAGAACTCACTGAACTTGATCCACGTTTAGTTTCTCGCTTTTCATGGGGTTTATCTGTGGGGGTTGAACCGCCAGATATCGAAACCCGTATCGAGATCTTGCTGAAAAAAGCTGAAAATAGTGGTGTTGATTTACCGCGGAACTGTGCTTTGTTTATTGCACAACAAGTGGTTGCAAACGTACGTGAGCTTGAAGGTGCGCTGAATAAAGTGGTCGCGATTTCACGTTTCAAGGGGACCGTCATTGACCTAGATGTCGTACGAGAGTCGTTAAAAGATGTTTTGGCGATTCGTGCACGGACCATTAGTGTGGAAAACATCCAGCGGGTGGTGAGTGAATACTTCCGAATTCCACTCAAAGAATTGATTGGTCCAAAACGTACCCGTATTTATGCACGCCCACGTCAATTGGCCATGGGTTTGGCACGTGAATTAACTGGGGATAGTTTTCCGGAAATTGGTATGGCTTTTGGTGGCCGTGACCACAGTACCGTGATGCATGCCTGTGAAAAAGTGGTCAGCTTGCGTGAAGAAGACCCTATTTTTAATGAAGACTATAAAAATTTACTGCGCTTGTTACAAAGTTAATCTATTTTTCAGAGTTGCAAACACTTTTTAAGTGCAGCATAGTACACTGCTAACATTCATATCGGCTTCTGTTGTAAGAGGAATAAAATCGTGCGTTTGAAAATCGCTAAAGAAAGTTTAGTCAATGTTTTATCCCATGTGGTGGGGGCTGTTGAACGCCGTCATACCTTGAATATTCTTTCAAACGTTAAAATTCAAACCACACAACAGGCTTTAACCATTACAGGTTCTGACTTAGAAGTTGAATTGGTTGCCAGCACCACGTTAGCAGAAGGTGCTTGCTTGGAAGCGGGTGAAACCACGGTTCCTGCACGTAAACTGGTCGAAATTTGTAAATCTCTTCCGACAGCAGCTTTGATTGATCTGCAAATTACTGAAGATCAACGTTGTATTTTAAAGTCGGGCAATAGCCGTTTCGTTTTGGGTACACTTCCTGCGGAAGATTATCCATTGTTAACTACTGAAAATAGCCAAGGGACACAAGTTCAGGTAACGCAGCGCGAATTGAAGCGTTTATTTGAAAAAACGGCCTTTGCCATGGCTGTACAAGATGTCCGTTTTTACCTGACTGGTACTTTGCTGGAAATTGATCAAAATCAATTACGTACAGTAACCACTGATGGACACCGTCTAGCCTTGTGTGAAGTTTTGGCTTCTTCAACAGCAGCAGCGCCGATGCAGGCCATTGTTCCGCGTAAAGCCGTAGGTGAATTACAACGTTTACTGAGTCTTGAAGATGAGCAATTGACCCTATTGATTGGGCGTGAATTGTTGAATGTCACCATTAATACGCCAAGCCGTGATAAAGAGCAGGGTGATATTACCGTTCGTTTCACGACGAAATTAATTGATGGGAAATTCCCAGATTATCGCCGTGTCATTCCAAAAAATGGTGATAAACATGTGTTTATTGCACATGATGTGTTTAAACAGTCGTTGCAGCGTGTTGCCATTTTAAGTAATGAAAAACTGCGTGGTGTTTTCTTGAATTTTAATCAAGATTCATTACAGTTACGCGCCAATAACCCAGAACAAGATGAAGCAGTAGAAGATATTGCAATTCAATATCAAGATGCACCCTTAGAAATGTCATTTAATGCACAATATATTCTTGAAGTACTCGGTGTACTGGATGGTGATGATGTGAAAATGAGCATGAGCGAAGCCAATCAATCGGTGCTTGTCCAAGATCCAGCCCACCCTGATCAAACCTATGTTGTGATGCCAATGCGAGTTTAATGGCGAGATTTGAGTTTTAAAGCATGCAAATCACGCGTTTAAATATCGAACGTGTACGTAATTTAAAAACGGTTGCGCTCCATGAGTTGCAACCGTTTAATATTTTTTACGGCGCAAATGGTTCTGGCAAAACTTCAGTTCTCGAGTCCATTCATTTACTGGCAACTGGTCGTTCATTTCGTACCCATATTCCCAAACATTACATTCAATATGAAGCTGGAGATGCGATTGTATTTGCGCAATCTGCCAGTGAACGTATTGGTATGCAAAAGTTGGCTTCGGGCGAACAGGTGATTAAGGTCAATGGCGATACCATTGCGACACAAGGTCAACTGGCAAAATTATTGCCTTTACAGCATATCGATCCACAGAGTACCGATATTATTGACCATGGTGCAAAGCCTCGGCGACAGTTATTAGATTGGTTAATGTTCCACGTGGAACCTGAGTTTTATTTTGCATGGCAGTATTATTCTCGGGCACTCAAACAACGCAATAGTTTGCTCAAGACACGGCGCAATCTGACTTTGGCTGATTTGGAGCCTTGGAATAAAATGCTCAGTGATTATGGTGAAATGCTGCATTCACAACGGGTCAGTATTGTTGAGCAATGGAATCAATTTTTCCATGAGGATTTAAAGCAACTTCTACCTAATCTTGAGATTGAACTGGAATACAATCCGGGTTTTCATACTGAGCAAGGTCTATTGCAGGACTTGGTTCAGCAGCATCAAAAAGACCTCGATCGACGTTATACTGAGTACGGTCCGCATCGCGCTGATTTACGTTTAAAAACGCCTTTTGGCAATGCCGATGATGTGCTCTCTCGCGGGCAAAAAAAGTTGTTAATCATGGCATTAAAACTGTCACAAATTGCAATGCTACATGCGAGTAATAAGGAAACTGTGGTATTATTAGATGATCTGACAGCAGAGTTAGATGAGACTGCACAACAACGTTTAATTGAGCGATTGAGTCAGTTAGGAAGTCAAGTTTTTATGACCACCTTAGACCATGCGTCGGTATTAAAACACTTACAGGATTTGTCGATTTCTTTTCAATTATTCCACGTTGTTCACGGTCAAGTCAGTCTTGCTGCGCCATAATTTTATTTTTCATCTTTAAATAGATCAATATTACTAGGGAGTAACCATGAGTTCAGAGTCTCAATCAGTCTCTCAAACAGAACAAACAAATGAAAAGGCTTATGATTCCTCTAGTATTAAAGTATTACGTGGATTAGATGCGGTTCGTAAACGTCCTGGCATGTATATCGGTGACACCGATGATGGGACAGGTCTACACCATATGGTGTTTGAGGTGGTGGATAACGCCATCGATGAAGCTTTAGCAGGACACTGTGACGAGATTATCGTGACGATTCATGAAGATGAATCTGTTAGTGTCTCGGATAATGGTCGTGGAATTCCAACCGATATTCACCCAGAAGAAGGGGTGTCGGCGGCAGAGGTGATTCTGACTATCCTGCATGCAGGTGGTAAATTTGATGACAACAGTTATAAGGTGTCGGGTGGTTTACACGGTGTAGGTGTCTCAGTTGTAAATGCCCTATCTAAAAAATTGCATTTGACCATTCACCGTGCTGGTCAAATCCATGAACAAGAATACGCGCATGGCGATCCGCAATATTCATTAAAAGTTGTTGGTGAAACCGATACATCGGGTACAACAGTTCGTTTCTGGCCGAGTGAACTCACCTTTAGCCAAACGATTTTTAATGTCGATATTTTGGCTCGCCGTTTAAGAGAACTCTCTTTTCTAAACGCCGGCGTGCGAATTGTATTGCGTGATGAGCGTGTAAACTTCGAACATGTTTATGATTATGAAGGTGGTTTATCTGAGTTTGTTAAATACATTAACGAAGGTAAAACCCATTTAAATGAGATTTTCCATTTCACCGCTGATACGGATAGTGGTATTGCCGTTGAAGTTGCATTGCAATGGAATGAGAGTTATCAAGAAAACGTTCGTTGCTTTACCAACAATATTCCACAAAAAGATGGTGGTACACACCTTGCAGGTTTCCGTGCTGCGTTAACCCGTGGTTTAAACCAGTATCTTGAAAGTGAAAATATTCTTAAGAAAGAAAAAGTTGCTGTCACAGGTGATGATGCGCGTGAAGGCTTGACTGCAATTATTTCAGTGAAAGTTCCTGATCCAAAATTCTCTTCACAAACCAAAGAAAAACTGGTGTCGAGTGAAGTGAAACCTGCGGTAGAGCAGGCCATGAATAAAGAGTTTTCTGCATACTTGCTCGAAAACCCTCAAGCGGCGAAATCAATTGCAGGCAAAATTATTGATGCAGCGCGTGCGCGTGATGCAGCACGTAAAGCACGTGAAATGACCCGACGTAAGAGTGCTTTGGATATTGCTGGCTTACCGGGTAAATTGGCAGACTGTCAGGAAAAAGATCCTGCATTGTCTGAACTGTATCTGGTCGAGGGTGACTCTGCGGGCGGTAGTGCCAAACAAGGTCGTAACCGTAAAATGCAGGCAATTTTACCGCTAAAAGGTAAAATCCTGAACGTAGAACGTGCACGTTTTGACAAGATGATTTCAAGCCAAGAAGTCGGTACTTTAATTACCGCTTTGGGCTGTGGTATTGGTCGGGAAGAATATAATCCAGACAAATTACGTTATCACAAAATCATCATCATGACCGATGCGGACGTGGATGGTTCACATATTCGTACTTTGTTATTGACCTTCTTCTTCCGTCAAATGCCAGAATTGGTTGAGCGTGGCTATATCTATATTGCGCAGCCACCTTTGTATAAGCTGAAGAAAGGTAAGCATGAGCAGTACATGAAAGACAATGATGCACTGGAAACCTTCTTGATTTCCAATGCGATTGATGAACTTGCATTACATGTCAGCGCTGAGGCACCTGCGATTAATGGGGCTGCATTAGCCAGTGTTATTGCTGACTATCAAGTGTCACAAAAAAGCTTACAACGCCTCACTCAACGTTATCCTGCAAGTTTGTTGGATGGTTTACTTGAGCTGGATGCATTTAAAACAGATCACAACCATGAACGCGACTATGTTGAAACATGGGCAGAGCAATTACGTGTTGCAATTGAAAAATTACAACCAAGCTTACGTCCCGAGATTACATTAGAAGCATTTGAGCGTGAAAATGCGCAGGGCGAGAAATCAGCACATTATTGGCCACGCGTCACCGTGTATGTGCATAACTTACCGCATTCATATCTATTAGATGCTGGTCTGTTAAATTCTGCTGAATATGCGCGTTTACTGAAGAACTCGAAGAGCTGGTTCAAGTTGCTTGAAGAAGGGGCTTATCTACAAAAAGGTGATCGCCGTATTCAGGTGAGCAATTTCCATCAAGTCTGGCAGCACATTTTACAAGACTCACGTCGCGGTATGATGATCCAACGCTATAAAGGTTTGGGTGAGATGAACGCAGAGCAACTTTGGGAAACCACGATGGATCCTGAAAACCGTAATATGTTGCAAGTGACCATTGATGATGCGATTGAAGCTGATCGTATGTTCTCATGCTTGATGGGTGATGACGTAGAACCGCGTCGTGCTTTTATTGAAGAAAATGCGTTAAATGCAGATATTGATGCTTAATTAGTTTAGGCATCAATATCAAACAAAAGAGCTTATCTTTTGCGCTGTAAAAGATAAGCTCTCCATCCTGCAACCAATAGAGGGAGTAGGGTAATGATCAAAAAAATAACATCTGCAATACCATCCATCAGCAGCATGCCAACAATTCCTAAAATACTGCATAAAGCCAACAGCCATAAGACACTTAACTTATTCCATAGTTGCATTGTTGACTCCTTTTAAGCCTTTTTGTTGGCGTTTTGCCCACCATAACCATGCGCCATTTAAAGTGATAAATAAGGTGAGTAAGGTACATAGACTCCATAAGATCTTGAGGGGCATGCCGCCGTAATTGCCAAAATGCAGTGGTTGTGACAGTAAGATGGCTTTTAGATAGGTGGGTAATTCCTCAATAGTATCGACTTGTCCTGTTTCTGCATTGACCAAGGCGACTTTTAGCATCTTCTCTTTTAAGCCCTCATTGCCTTGTAGTAATACCATATAGTGACCTTGGGTGGCGTATTCTGTTTTAGGGTAGAACACACTGGTGGGGTGCCAATCTGTTTGACCTTTCTGGGCGGCGGCATAGACCTGATCAATGCTTAAATTTGGATGAATCACACTGGCATGCTGATATTTGTCTTGGAGGGCTTTCAGTTCAGTCATTTGCCAAACTCCAATCGCAACCGTACCAAAACCCAGTAGAAATCCAGTTAAGGTCACGACCAAGGCCCAACCGAGGATTGCAGAGCCAATTAAATTATGTAGGTCGAGCTGTAATAGTCGCTGACCCTTTCTAAAACGAAGAATGCCCAAAAAGAATTTTTTCACATAAGGGGCATAGACCACCAAGCCAGAAACCAAAGATAAGAACACTAATAAAGCAATCAGTGCCCCAATCAATTGTCCAATAAAACCTAGAAACCAGTTGGCATGTAGTTCCAGTAAGAAGCCAGTCAAAGTATCTCGTTCATTTGGTCGATCAATCAGCGTTGCAGAACCAATATCTGCAAACAACCAACGCGCTTGTTCAAAGCTTTGTTCAGGTTTCGCCATCCCGATGAGGAGTACACCAGGATGATGCTCAGGGTCATAGCCTGTGCTGATAATCTGCTCAGTAGGGTAGGTTCTCTGTGCAGTCGTGATTGAGTCGGCTAGCGGTCGTTGTTGTTGTAAAGAAGAATGTAGAGCCGTGGGCTCGACACCAAGTGCATGATCAATCTCTTCATGGAAAATCAGAATGACCCCAGTGATGGATAAAATCGCAAAGGGCACTACAATCACCAAACTGACCCAGCGATGAATCCATAAGTTAATGCGAAACCAGCGCGAGTTGGTTTTTTTAATGGCAGTTGCTGTTTGCTTCATAACTGATTTTCCAATGAGGATGAGTGCATTGGGCTTCCTTAAGATTTGTGGTTTTATGAAGTGATTTTATTTTTATTGATAATTATTTTCATTATTATTTACTATTGTTTTTTACGTTCCACGTGAAACCTTACACTGAATAAAATGATTAAAAAAAGGTAGTCTATGAAATCGCCTACCTATCAATGATCTATTTAAGCTTGAAATGAATGAATAATCAGATTGCTGTTAGCAAAAGTGTTTATTAACTTTCGACAAAGTCACTCACTTGAATCAAAGCATGGCCGAACAGGTATCCAGCAGTGACCAAGACGCTGATCCACAGTAATGCACCCAAGATGTTATAAATAACGAAATGGCTATAGTTCATGTTGCTTGAACCTGCTGCTAACGGCGCAAATGAACGGGCAAAAGGAATAAAACGAGCCAGCAAAATGGTTTTTCCGCCGTGTTTTAGAAAGAACACATTGGTTTTTTGTAGATATTCTTGCTTAATAAATCGTGATTTCATATTGAAAATACGGTCGCCAAAATGACGACCAATATGGTAGTTCACCATATAGCCCAGTGCTGCTGCAAAGAACAGTAAGCTGATCATATAACCAAGATGCATGATTTCAACCACAGAGCATAATGCACCCACAGTGAGTAACAGACTGTCTCCGGGTAAGAAGAACATAAAAACAAAAGCGGTTTCTGAAAAAATAATCAGAAAAAGGATGAAATAAATCCATAAGCCATATTCTTGAACCAAGACCGGTAGAATATGTTCAAAATTAAAAATAAAATCTAAAGAATTCATTCAGTTTGTATGATCCAAAATAGAGTACTCACCAAATTAAAGTACAAAAAATGTGAAATGAATTTAACCCTCAGGATTCATTCGTCACTTATAAATTTACAACAGAGGGGGCTGAGTATATCGAGCCTGAGCCTAAAGCTCAATTTTCTCAGAAAATTCCAATTTTACCTTATCTTAAATTCTCGACAAATTCATGACATTTTTAATGATATTCATAGTGTTTTTAAGTATCCAAAGCATCTTTTAAGGCCATAAATGGGATGCTTCTGTTTAAACAAATGACCTTAAACGTTGGGATTCATACACACTCAAACAGAGATGTGTATGAATCAGCTGGCAGCTTAATCTGCAAAAGAGCTTTCCAACTCTTCCAGTTCCATCATCAGCTCTAATAGCTGTTCTTCATGCTGTTCCAACTTGGCTTTGAGCTCATTTTGTTCATTCATCAGCTTGATCAAATCATTTTTACGGTCGGCCTCATATAGGGCACTATCCGCTAAAGCATGTTCAATCTCAGCTAAGCGTGGCTGAACCTTTTCAATTTGAGCTTCGACTTTTTCGATGTTTTTACGAATTGGCCGCGTCATTTCACGGCGACGAGCTGCTTCTTTACGTTGCGCTTCCTTATCTACTTTTGCGACAGGGGCTTGGGTCGTTGTAGTTTGCTGTTGTGAGGCATTTTGTGCATTGATCTGTTGTTGGCGTGCTTCACGTAACCACTTGGCGTAGTCTTGTAGATCACCTGCAAATTCTGTGCATTGACCTGCATGTACTAATAACAAGTCATCACAGACACTGGCAATCAACTGACGTTCATGCGACACCAGCACCACCGCACCATCAAAGTCCTGTAGCGCCATGGTCAGTGCCAGACGCATATCCAAGTCCAAATGGTTGGTTGGTTCGTCCAGAATCAAGACATTGGGACGTTGCCATACAATCAATGCCAGCGCCAGACGCGCACGTTCGCCGCCTGAGAAGCTTTCACATGGGGTGTCCATACGCTCGCCACTGAAGCCAAAACTACCTAAAAAGGCACGCAAAGCCGCTTCACTGATGTGCTTGTCGGCAATACGTGCCAATTGCAGCATTGGGCTGGCATGGGCATCCAAGGCATCCATTTGATGTTGAGCAAAGTACCCAATATTGAGCAGTTCAGAGGCTTTGCGCTCCCCTGCGAGCAGTGGTAAATCACCGACAAGGGTCTTGATCAAGGTTGATTTACCTGCACCATTCATCCCGAGTAAACCAATACGTGAACTTGGGGTGATTTGCAGACGAATTTTTTCAGCAATGATTTTATCGCCGTAGCCAATTGTAGCGGCATCCAAACTCAGTAGAGGTGAACTCATTTTGGTCGGTTCACGGAAGCTAAAAGTAAATGGCGTATCAATATGCGCAGGCGCCAATTGTTGCATACGCTCAAGCTGCTTAATTCGACTTTGTGCCTGACGTGCTTTGGTGGCCTTGGCTTTAAAGCGGTCAATAAACTTTTGTAGATGTGCACGCGTTTCTTGCTGCTTCTCAAAGGCTTGTTGTTGCTGGGCTAAGCGTTCGCTACGGGTGGTTTCAAAAGTGGAATAATTTCCGGTATATAAGGTCAGTTCTTGATTTTCGATATGTAGAATATGATCGGTAATGGCGTCGAGGAAATCACGATCATGTGAAATCAGGACCAATGTACCTTCATAAGCTTTGAGCCAGTCTTCTAACCACAAGATCGCATCCAAGTCCAAATGGTTAGTCGGTTCATCCAATAACAGCAGGTCTGAACGGCTCATGAGGGTACGCGCCAAGTTCAAACGCATGCGCCACCCGCCCGAGAAGCTCGCGACATTTAATTTTAATTGATGATCGAGAAAGCCGAGACCTGCCATCAATTGTGCTGCTTTGGCAGGCGCTGCATAGCCATGGATCTCATCGAAACGGCCATGTAGTCGAGCCAAATCATCATTACTGAGTTGATCTGGATGCGCTAATTTTTCTTGAATGTCCCAATATTCTTCATCACCAGACAAAACAAAATCAATTGCTGGCATTTCCAAGGCTTTAATTTCTTGTGCCATGTGAGCCACAGTCCACACCGCAGGGCGAGTCAAATTGCCCTCATCTGCGACCAAGTCTCCTAAAAATGCAGCAAATAAGGTCGATTTACCTGCACCATTCACCCCAGTAAGACCAATTTTCCAGCCTGGATGAAGCTGCATTGAAGCTTTTTGGAATAAAACTCGCCCACCACGGCGTAATGAAACTTGGTCAAATTGGATCATGAGCATGCAAAATAGCGAATAGATAGCTGCATTTTAAGGTGATCGCCCATGAATGCAAATTTTTATATTGAAGATCAAATTGTTCGAATTGAGCTGATCAACCAATGATAAAATAGAGTAAAAGCTCTATTTTTGTGATGCGAATCAGATTATTATTTAAATTATATGAAAAATAAGCAACAAGATTAAAAGTAGCAGCATAGGATTTAAGGATGAACAAGGGAATTCTTGCATTGGGGGCAATGCTGGTGTTGGGGACCTATACAGAAACACATGCAGCGATCAAAATTTGTGTTTTTGATTTGTTGGGGAAATCAGGAGAAGCCTATAAGGCCATGGAAGAGTGGGCCTTGGCTGCTAAAGCATGGCGTGGTGATACCTTTCTGATCAGCTATCAGAATGAAGCGTTGGCAGAAAATGATTTTGAACAAGGCAAATGCGATGGCGTCTATATGACCTCGATGCGTGCGCGCCGTTATAACAAATTTGCAGGTTCAATTGATGCCATTGGAGCGGTGCCTAGCTATGCGATTGCACAGAAAGCGATTAGTTTTGCTTTGGACAAGCGTAATCAACGCCGTTTGATCAGCACCGTTGATAATGAAAATTATGAGGTTGCAGGAATTTCACAAATTGGCTTGGCCTATATCTTTGTCAAAGACAAGAAGATGAATACCATTGAGCAAATCAAAGGCAAAAAATTTGCAGTGCTGGGCTATGACGAAGCTCAAAAGATCGTGGTGAAAAACCTAGGTGGACAAGCGGTACTTGCGGATATCTCTGATATCGCCAAAAAGTTTAATACGGGTCAGGCCGATATTATGGCGGCACCTGCTTATGCCTATAAGCCTTTAGAATTATCAAAGGGATTGGGAAGTGAGGGTGCGATTATTACGTTCCCTGCGGTGAATATGACTATGGACTTGATCATCCGTCCTGAAAAATTCTCCGGTAATTTTGGTCAAAACTCTCGGGCTTGGTTTCTGAGTCGTCTGAATACCAATTTCGCACTGATCCAGCGTCTTGAATCAGAACTGCCAGCCAAATACAAAATCAACCTCAGTAACGAGGATAAAACCCGTTATCAGCAAATCTTGCGTGAGGCACGTATGGGATTGACCAAGCGTGGTATTTACGATGCCAGCATGATGAGTGTACTGAAACGCGCGCGTTGTACGGTAGACCGAACCAATTTTGAATGTAGCTTGGGCGGTGAGTAAATCGGGATTACAGGACACGTTTTATCGCCTACCCATCTTCAGATCTGATTCTGTGATACAGATGGGTAAAACAGATGAAAACCCGACATATGTATATAAAAGCGCTATTCTTTTGGTCAAAATCTGACTATATTGAATAAGCGCTGATGGAAAATTGTGCAAAATAGCAAAGTAAGGGAAAAACAAGATGAAAAAAGGACTTTGGGCATTGAGTGCTACAGCTCTATTTGTCATGAGCACTCCTGTACAGGCAAAACAACAAATTTGTGTTTTTGATTTATTGGGTAAGGCTGGGGAGTCTTATAAACTGATTGAAGAATGGAAGCTTGCCTCTAAAACATGGCAGGGTGATGTAGAATTAATTCCTTATCAAGACGAAGAAAAAGCGGAAAAAGATTTTGATGCAGGCAAGTGTGATGGGGTCTATATGACTTCGATGCGTGCACGTAAATATAATAAGTTTGCAGGTTCAGTCGATGCTGTCGGCGCAGTCACCAGTAATGCTATTGCACAAAAGGCGATTACGTATGTACTGGATAAACGCAATCAACATCGTTTAACCGCAACGGTCAATGGTGATAAATTCGAAGTCGTAGGGATTATCCAAGTGGGGTTAGCGTATATCTTTGTTCGCGACAAAAAGATCGATACCATTGAAAAAGCCAAAGGTCGAAAATTTGCATATTTACACTATGATCAAGCGCAAAAGGCCATTGTTGAAAGTATCGATCTGGTTGCTGTGCCATCGGATATTTCTGATTTTGTGAAAAAATTTAATAGTGGTCAGGTGGATGTGATTGCGGCACCCGCATATGCCTATAAGCCTTTAGAAATTAGTAAAGGCTTGGTCAATGGTGCATTATTTAACTTTCCTGTGGTGAATATTACGGGGGATTTAATTATTCGCCCTGCGCAATTCCCAAGTGGTTTTGGTCCACAATCTCGACAATGGTTCGTGAATAAACTGCCAAGTAACTTTGCCATGGTGCAACGTTTGGAAGCGGGAATGAATGCAAAAAAGATTACCTTGACCAATGAAGATAAAACCCGTTACCAAAAAATGTTACGGGATGGACGTATGAATTTAACCAAGCAAGGCGTATATGATGCGAGTATGATGAATGTGCTGAAGCGTGCCCGTTGTACGGTTGAACGAACCAACTTTGAGTGTACTTTGAGTGGTGAATAAAAAAGGAGAATAACTGAGTAGATCTAAATCTATACATAAAATTAGGTATATATAACAAAATTGCCTATGAAAATAATAGAAATAGATAAAAGAGGGTAAAAAGTAAACAATCTAGTCATAAAAATAGAGTATAAGCTCTATTTTTTTTCAAAAAACATGATTAATATTTGCTTCGAACAAGGAGACAAACATAAAGTTTGTGAAAGGATGAAAAATATGAAAAAAATTGCACTTGCTCTTGCAGCAACTTCGATCTTTGGTGTATCTGCTTCTACTCAAGCAGCAATAGATGTGTGTGTATTCGACTTATTAGGAAAGTCAGGTGAATCATACAAAATGATGCAAGACTGGGCACTCGCAGCAAAAGGCTGGGGCGCTGATGTCAACTTACTTGCAATCACGGATGAACAGGTTGCAGACAATAACTTTAAAGCGGGTAAATGTGCTGCTGTTGCGATGACAGCAATGCGTGCTCGTCCTTATAACAAATTTGCGGGTTCAGTCGATTCATTGGGCGGTGCGCCAAGCAATGAAGTTGCACAACGTGCGATTACTTATGTATTGGATGCACGTAATGCAGCCAAAATGACCACCAATTTGGGTGGTAACAAATATGAAGTTGCAGGTATCGCTCCAATGGGTGCTGCTTACATTTTCGTACGTGACAAGAGCATTAACTCAATTGAAAAAGCAGCGGGTAAAAAATTCGCCGTATTGGGTTATGACGATGCGCAAAAAATCATGGTTCAACGTGTAGGCGCGCAAGCGGTACTTTCTGATATTTCTAACTTTGCCGCTAAATTTAATAACGGCCAAGTAGATATGGTCGGTGCACCTGCTTATGCTTACAAACCATTAGAATTAAGCAAAGGCTTAGGTTCAAATGGTGCGATGTTTAACTTCCCAGTACTACAAGTGACTGCGGATCTTGTGATTCGTCCAGAGAAATTCCCTGCGGGTTTCGGTCAAAAATCTCGTGATTACTTTGTGAAGCAGCTTCCAAAAGCATTCGCTATGATCAAACGTTATGAAGCTGAAATTCCAGCGAAGTACAAAATGAACTTAACAGCTGAAGACACATTGAAATATCAAAAATTAATGCGTGATGGCCGTTTAGAAATGACCAAGCGTGGTATTTACGATGCGGGTATGATGTCAGTTTTGAAGAAAGCGCGTTGTTCAGTAGACAAAGCAAACTTTGAATGTGCATTACCGGGTGAATAATTCATAATTGTCAAAATCAAGACTTAAAGCCTAGATTTATCTAGGCTTTTTGTTTTTCAATGCTTGTCATTTGAGTCATTGTCTTTATTTTCAAAGATCGTAATCATAGCAACATACAGGAAACCAAATGAAATCCTAAAGATTTAAAATGTGGTTTAATCAGGATGATTGAACCAAATGGAATTAAAAATACAGATTCATTTGAAAACCCAGAGCAGGATGTCAGCTAATTTTTTAATGTTTGGGTGTGATGCAACAACAATCAGCATAGATGCAAAGGAAAAATAAAATGCAATGGTTTAAAACTTTATTACTTACGACTGGGATCGCCGCGGTATCTGCGGGCACTCAGGCAAAACAAACAATTTGTGTATTTGATATCGTGGGAAAGAGTGGCGATGTTTATGCATTAATGAAGGATTATCAACTCGCGGCAAAAACTTGGGGCGCTGATATTGAGCTTAAAGTTGGAACGAATGAAGCGGTAATTGCAGAAGACTTTAAAGCAGGAAAATGTGATGGCGTGAGTATCACAGGAATGCGTGGTCGTCAGTTTAACCAATTTACGGGTTCATTGGATGCAATCGGGGCGATTACCGACCTTAAATTGGCCGTTAAAGTGATGCAGGGTTTAGCCAGCCCGACCTTTGCTAAAGCGATGGTGAATGGAAAATATGAGGTGGTTGGTGTTATTCCTGTGGGTGATGCCTATTTATTGGTGAATGACCGTAATATCAATACAGTTGCCAAGGCAGCAGGTAAGAAAATCGCCGTTTTAGATTATGACGAAGCACAAAAAATTATGGCTTCACAAGTCGGTGCACAGGCTGTAAGTTCCGATATCACCAATTTTGGTGCTAAGTTTAACAATGGTCAGGTGGATATTATTGGTGCACCGGCCGCTGCCTTTAAACCTTTGGAACTGTATAAGGGCTTGGGAACCAAAGGGGCGATTGTGAATTACCCAATTCTACAAGTAACTGGTAATTTAATCATTCATCCAGATAAATTCCCTGCTGGTTTTGGTCAAAAATCTCGAGAGTGGGTGAAGGCACAATTGCCACGTGCATTTACCATTCTTGGAAAAATGAAAGCAGACATTCCACAAAAATATTGGATGGAAGTTCCAGCTTCTGATAAACCCGGCTATCAAAAATTAATGCGTGAAGCGCGTATTAATCTGACCGCTAAAGGAATCTATGACAAGCGTATGATGAAATTGCTATGGCAATTCCGTTGTCGTGAAGATGCCAAGAATTTTGAATGTGGCCTACAAGACGAGAACTACAAATAATCGTATAAAAAGTCTTTAACAGCACTTTAAACTTCAAATACAGACCCGATATTGAGTATGCTATACTGAATATCGGGTCTTTTATTTATTAAAGACGAAGTGAAGTCGAGGAAAGTCCATCATGAACGCCCAAGCTCTAGAATTGTCAGATAATGCTGCCAAAAAAGTTCGCCAACTACGCGAAAGTGAAGGCAATAACGACCTTATGTTACGTGTTTATGTAACGGGTGGTGGTTGTTCAGGCTTCTCTTATGGCTTTAATTTTGCTGAAAGCGTCAATGAAGATGATGCTGAGTTTATGAATGGCGATGTAAAAATGTTGGTAGATTCTTTAAGCTACCAGTATTTGATCGGCTCAGTTGTTGATTATCTTGAAGGACTGGAAGGTTCACGCTTTGTGATTCAGAACCCGAATGCGACCACAACGTGTGGCTGTGGTTCATCATTCTCGATCTAACAGATTCTAGATATATAAAAAAAAGCTTCTCCGATTGAGAAGCTTTTTTGTTTTATACCGTGGTGATTGTTCCGAGGATACGATCACCTGCTGCACCCGTCACCGCAGGTAAATTGCCACTCAGTTGTTGTACAAAGCGCATAGCCAACCATGCAAAAGCAGTTGCCTCAACCCAAGTTGGCGCTAGACCAAGCGCATCCGTGGTTTGCACTGACCAATTATGTTTACGTAGACGCCAACGCAGTTGCTCAAGTAAATGTGAGTTATAGGCACCGCCACCACAGACATAGATTTCACCTGTCGGCATCCATTCCTTGCTACGATAAATTGCTTTTTTAATCGCACGTGTGGTGAGTTTCATTAAGGTCGCTTGAACATTCTCTGGCGTATCTTCTAATTCCTCGTACTCTAGCCCATTGCGCCAATCGCTGAGCTGTTCATCCAGCCACTCCAGATTAAAGTCTTCGCGACCTGTGCTCTTTGGTGGTTCTTTGGCAAAAAATTCATGATTCTGTAGACGATCCAATAAAGAACGAATTGGATTACCATAGGCAGCCCAGTCGCCATTTTCATCATAAGGATGTCCCGTGTGGCGATGACACCAAGCATCCATCAAAATGTTGGCAGGCCCTGTATCAAAGCCATATACGCCGTTTAAATCATTTGCAGGCAGCATGCTGACATTGGCAATACCGCCTAAATTTAAAATGACACGGTGAATACTGTCATGTAGGAATAAGGCTTGATGGAAGGCGGGTACCAACGGTGCACCTTGGCCACCTGCTGCCATATCACGACGACGGAAATCAGACACCACAGGCAGTTGCGTGATTTCGGTAATGATATTGGGATCACCAATTTGTAAGGTAAAACCATGTTCAGGACGATGGCGAATGGTTTGCCCATGTGAACCGATGGCTTTAATTTGAGTGCGATCTAAATTATTCTTTTCAATCAGTTCATTAATGCCATGCCCAATCATTTGCGCTAAAGCAACATCAGCTTTACCCATACGATCAATTTCGTTGTCATCTGGAAGGGTCAACGCCATTAACTCATCACGTAGCTCAGGCTCAAAAGACACGGTTAGCGTGGCATGCAGCGTTAAAGGGTCGAATGAAGTTGCAACAATATCAACACCATCCATGCTCGTGCCTGTCATTACACCAATATAGATTGCGCTCATATACAACTTATCCTGCAAGATGCTGAAAAAATGTTAGTATATCGCACAAATTGAATAACTGATGTGTTTAGGTTTTGTGATGTCAAATTTCTTGCCAGCCGAAGAACAGCTTGCTCTCATTCAACGAGGCACGCACGAGATTATCTCTGAAGAAGATTTATTGAAAAAACTCAAAGAGAATCGTCCACTCCGTGTAAAAGCAGGCTTTGACCCAACGGCTCCTGATTTACACTTAGGACATACGGTTCTAATTAATAAATTAAAAACTTTTCAAGATTTGGGACATGAAGTCACCTTCTTGATTGGTGACTATACTGCCATGATTGGTGACCCGTCTGGGAAAAGCGCAACACGTCCGCCGTTGTCTCGTGAGCAAGTTGAAGCCAACGCGAAAACCTATCAAGAACAAGTTTTTAAAATTTTAGATCCGAATAAAACCAAAGTTCGTTTTAACTCGGAATGGTTTAATCAAAGAACAGCAGCTGATTTAATTCAATTGGCTAGCCAGCAAACCGTATCACGTATGTTAGAACGTGATGACTTTACTAAACGCTATAACAACCATCAACCGATTGCGATTCATGAATTTTTGTATCCCTTGGTACAAGGCTATGATTCGATTGCGCTTGAAGCAGATGTCGAGTTAGGTGGTACAGACCAGACCTTTAACTTGTTAATGGGGCGTACCCTACAAGGTCGTTACGGTCAAGAATCGCAAGTGTGTATTACTGTGCCGATTCTTGAAGGTTTGGATGGTGTCAATAAGATGTCTAAATCTTTAGGTAACTATATTGGTGTATTTGATACCCCAGGTGCGATGTATCAAAAAATCCTGTCGATGCCAGATAGCTTGATTGAACGTTACTTCGATCTATTGAGCTTTAAGTCACTTGACGAAATCAAAGTACTGCTTGATGAAATGGCTGCAGGTCGTAACCCGCAAGAAATCAAACGTATCTTGGCACTGGAGTTGGTTGAACGTTTCCATGATGCAGAAGCGGCTGAAAATGCACATAAGAGTGCCGGTAACCGTGTAACTGAAGGCGAAGTACCAGAAGATACCCCAGAAGTGACCATTTCTCGTGGCGAGTTTGGTGGTGAGTTATTTATTGCAACCATTCTGCGTGTTGCAGGTTTAAACCCGAATGCAGCAGCAGCGAAAGACGCCGTGGGTCGTGGTGCAGTTAAAGTTGACTGGAATGTGGTTGATATGAGCTATTCTGTAAAAGAGAATGTCACTTTAATCATCCAATCTGGTAAAAAAGCCATTGCACGTGTGACTTTCACTGACTAAACCGAAAAGAAAATAATAAAAAGCAGGCCATGAGCCTGCTTTTTATACATAAATAGCTGATAAAAACAACGAAAACACTGATTTTGTAGAAAAAAGAAACATGCAAAAGAAAATAATAAAAAAGGGGGTTGCACCTAGTCTGAAATACTGTAGAATGCACATCCATCGGCGGTGATGCAGATAAAAACTTGTTGAGAAACAAGGATTTGGCTAGAAAGGTTA